>CANOTH010000024.1 GCA_947570505.1 uncultured Candidatus Saccharibacteria bacterium | reverse complement strand
TCAAACATAATACTCATCATCCAACTAGTATACCAAACAGCGGACGGGGAAACCGTCCCAACGATTGTTTGGGCCGTGTGATGGATAGCTTGCCCAAGTATCGAAGATGAAATAATATGCAGCATCCCAGCTAGAGGGACCATAACCCGCTGCCGTATTGGACCAAGCGCGACCATAGTGACCAGCCAAAGTTAACTCGCCCGCACTCAAAACAATATTCCCGCTACGGACGAAGTAAAGAGGCTCTCTAGCTATATTATAGCTACCACTAGCAACAGAACTCTGCAACCCGTACTTCTCGAGCATATAGTAAAACGAACCGCTCTTACCATTATTATTCAGTGCCTCAATATCCGCATTATTACCGCTCAGTGGTAACTTCCATCCCTTATTAATAGCAAAGAAGGTGAGTGTACGTTAGCCATTAAGCATAAGCAGAATAAAGACACGCAACACCTTCCAACAGATAGAAGACCTACATTTATTTGTATTTTATCACAGGAATCAGCTTTTGTGCTACAATAAAAATAATATGAGTGGTAAGGTAATGATCGTGGGGACTGGAAATGTTGGTGCTAGTATTGCATTTGCGATGCTTAACCAACGCACACCAGTTAAAGAACTAATTTTAACCGATATCGATACAGAGGATGCCGCTGGGGAAGCCATGGACCTTTGTGATGCTCTAGCCGTAGCACCGACTTGGATGAAAATCCGCGCCAGTGGCTATCACGAAGCCGCCGACTGCGACATCTGTATCCTGACGGCCGGAGCCAATCAAAAACCTGGCGAAACTCGCACCGAGCTAGTTCGCAAAAACACCAAGATCACCCAAGCAATTGTCCAAGACGTAATGGCGGCTGGCTTTGAGGGCATCTTTGTAGTGGTGGCAAACCCTGTAGACACTTTGAGCTATATCACTTGGCAAGCTTCTGGTTTGCCAAGTGAGCGCGTTATTGGCAGTGGCACGGTGTTGGACAGTGCCAGACTTAAATTCCAACTAGCCGAACAATTAGGAGTACACCCGAAATCTATTCATGCCTACCAAATCGGCGAACATGGTGACAGCGAATTCACTCTTTGGTCTAGCGGAGAAGTAGGCGGCGAGAAACTTACCAGCCTTTTGTCCGAGTCTACTCGTGACGAAATTGAGCATACAGTGCGAAACGAAGCCTACAAAATCATTGAGAAAAAAGGTGCCACCCATTATGGTATTGGGGCCTGTGTGGTGCAGATTGTTAGCTGTATTCTGAATGATGAGCGCCGAGTTTTGCCAGTCTCGTCGCTTGATGACTGTGCTGAAGTCTATTACGGATTCCCAGCAATTGTGGGTCGAGCAGGAGTCATACGTCGCACCGAGCCACGATTAACTGAGCGAGAGGGAATTAAACTCCAACAATCCATCAATGTCCTGAAATCCACTTTAGCTAATGCAAAAGAGGCTAAAAATGCTTAGGAAACTTAAAGATTGCCCCAAGATGATAAGTGTGAAGACTATATTCTTCTATTGTATCACACTTATCATGATTTGTCAATGTTTTTTCGCTGTTTCACCAGCTTCTGCCTATACTTATACCAGTAAATATACCAAATTCATCGACAATCTCTACATTGAAGATTTTACAGCCGATTATTACCTCAGCAAAGTCAGCGATGGTAGTAGTCGCCTACGAGTAGTAGAAACTTTGAATGTGGAGTTTGATGAGCCGTACACTAGCCATGGGCTTACCCGCGTGATCCCTTTCACTAATCAGGATGGTAAGAACCTCACCATGGCCAGCGATTCTAGTCTCGACCTCAGGCTCTGGCGCAACGGCAAGGAAGAAAAACCTTACAAGATTGAATCTGGCAATGGCTTTTTTACAGTCTATATCGGTAGCGAAAATGCCTATGTTAGTGGTAAACAAGAATATAAATTAGAGTATGAGTTTCGCAATGTGATCACAGGATTCACTGAGGATGGCAGATCGTGGCAAGAGCTCTATTGGGATACCAATGGCAATGACTGGAAACAAAAGTTTGGTAGTGTGACCGCTCGAGTACATTTTGAAGATTCCGATATCGCTAAAGCTTATCAAGATCAAAGCTGGTGCTATGTCGGGTCTTACGGCGAAAAAGGGGAAGATCGTTGTAATATTAAAACGATTAACGATGGTATAGAGTTTAGCGCTAAGGATCTGACCAGGGGAGAGAACTTAACTTACGTTCTAGAATTTCAGGCCGATACTTTCCAAGTCCCCGGAAAAACCAAAAGCTATCTCTATGTAATAATTGCCGGAGTAGCCGGAGGTGTTGTTCTCTTTCTCATAATTTGTACTCTGCGAGCACGCAAAAAAGTTGCCAACAAACGTAAATTCTATGAAGGTTATTTCGTTAAGCCAGAATATGCCCCACCACATGATTATACCGTTGGTGAAATGTACGAGAACTATATCGGCAAAGGTAAGAAAGGCTCTAATAAAGTCGCTACTCTGATGGAATTAGCCGTTCAGCACAAAGTCGAACTAGTTAAACTCGAAAAAGATAGTAAATTAGGGCGCAAAAAGACTCAGTGGCAAATTAACGTCAAGTCGGTTGACCTATCACCCGAAGAAGAAATTGTCCTGAAGATTCTGAACGGCAGTAAAAAGAATCTTAGCATCGGTCAAGAAATTATTATCAAGAAGCACACTGCTACTAACGAACTTATAGAGCTAGGGTCAAGCTACAGTACTAAGACCCAAGAAAGCTTATTTAAGGCTGGCCTATTAGAAAGTACGCAGAATCCTAAGACCAAAAAGCTCAAAGCTGGCAAGAATCCTTGCGATTTTGTGATAACTATCAGTGTTCTTCTGGGTATTGCTGGATTCTTCATTATGATGATCTTTATACCTGATGAAGAAAAAAGCTATCTTGACATCGTGGGCGGTGCTGGGCTCTATATAGTTACTCTGCTTTGCTATATTGTCAGCATTATTGCAATTATTTGCTGGTGCGCACAGATTTCAAAAATCGCCAGCCACACCGAAAAGGGTTTAGAGTATTCTCGGATTATTGAGGGTTTGAAACTATACATAGAAATGGCCGAAAAAGAACGTATCGAATTCCTGCAGAGTGTTGATGGAGCTGACGTTTCACATCAGGGCATTGTCAAGGTCTACGAAAAATTATTACCCTATGCAGTTATGTTCAAACTGGAAGAATCCTGGATCAAAGAAATGGCCAAATATTACGAATATAGCGATGTATCGACACCAGCTTGGTACATTGGAGTCGGAGCTTTCTCGGCTAACGATTTCAGCTCTGCCCTCAGCAGTGCCAGCAGCTACATTGCTAGCACTGCAGCACATTCTACCACTAGTAACTCTAGCTCTGGTTCATCCGGTGGCGGAGGTGGTGGCTTCTCCGGTGGTGGCGGAGGTGGTGGGGGAGGCGGCAGCTGGTAGGCCTCAGCCGAACTGTCCACAGACGACCATTACTGTGCTATACTATAAGTATGTTAGACATCAATTTTATTCGGAAAAACCAACAACTAGTAGAAAAATCAACTCGCGAAAAAGGCTATAGTGTCGATATTATAGAGTTACTTAAATTAGATGATCAGCGCAAATTGCTGCAACAAGAGATTGATGATCTACGGCGCTCACGCAACGAAATCGCCGCACAAATGAAGGGCGGTAAACCGAACCCAGAGCTTATCACTAAAGGCAAGGAAGTTAAGGAACAGCTAGCTCAAGTAGAACCCAGTCTAAGCCTTTTGGAGCAACAGATTGCTGATCTCATTAAGCTAGTGCCAAATATCATCTTTGACGATGTTCCTCTCGGAGGAGAAGAGTGTAGTAAAGAGGTTGCAGCTTGGGGTGAGAAAAAATCTTCTGGGGTGGACCACTTAGATTATGCTATTAGTCGTGGTTGGGTGGATTTTGAACGTGGGGCCAAAGTCGCCGGAGCAAAATTCTATTATCTTAAAGACGAATTAGCATTATTAGAGAATGCTTTATTGCAGTATGGGCTCAAAAAAGTGCTAGAACATGATTTTCATTTTATGACTGTTCCGGATATGGTCTCTAGCAAAGTCTTAGAAGGTTGTGGTTTCAATCCACGTACTAGTGAGCAAAGCGATGAGTATTACATTGAAGGCGAAGATCTAGCTATGATTGCTACAGCCGAAATGCCGATTACTGGTTACCATATGGATGAAATCATTGACGAAAAGGATTTGCCTCTCTGCTATGCGGGATATAGTGCTTGTTTCCGTAAAGAAGCTGGTACCTATGGCAAACATACACGTGGGTTGTTCCGAGTACATCAGTTTAATAAGCTAGAAATGTACGTCTTCTGCCTGCCAGAGAATTCTAAGGAGATGCACGAGAAGATTCGCAGTATCGAAGAAGAAATTTGGCAAGAACTCGGCATTCCTTATCACGTCATAAATGTAGCTGCTGGTGATTTAGGAGCTCCAGCAGCCAAGAAATATGATATTGAATATTGGTCTGCAGTTGACCAGAAGTATCGCGAAATTACTAGCTGTTCCAACTGTACAGACTTTCAAGCTCGCAGCCTCAATATTCGCGTACGACGCAAAGATGGCAGTGTTGAGGTGCTTCATACTCTAAACGGCACCGCTATACCACTAGCGCGTACCCTTGTACTGATGATTGAGAATTTCGCCACTGAAGGCGGTAAACTACAAGTCCCAGAAGTCTTACAGCCTTACCTAGGCGGAGCAGCAGAGCTTTAACGTATTATTCCTGGAGGTAAGGTGCATAAGCGAGAATACGAAAAGTTGGTTAAGCTGCCGCAAAAACCTGAAACTGGTGCAAGCAACAGCAAAAAAAATCAGTCAAGAAAAAAGAAACGTCTGAAATTTCGTTCGGTTGTGTCCCTTGCCAATGTCAAACTTCCAGTCAGATTTGCGGCTATTGTCCTAGCTAGCTCGACTTTAGTCTCAGCCCTGCTGGGGATTTTTCGCGATCGCTTACTAAATTCTTATTATCTTGACACCTATCCGACCGGTATTGATGCTTATACCGCTGCTTTTACGATCCCGGATTTTCTTTTTTCCATTTTAACTTCTGGTGCTCTGGCGGTTTCCTTTATTCCGGTATTTAACCAGCGACTAGCCGGAGGCAACAAAAAATCCGCCTGGGAGCTAAGTTCAAGTTTACTCAATTTAATGGCTCTTATTACTCTAGCCGCTTCTATACTCATTATCATTTTTGCCGAGCCATTAGTACGTTATATTGTAGGCCCTGGCCTAGACGAGTCTGGCATGATCCTTGCAATCAATATGATGCGAGTGATCGCAATCAATCCATTCTTGTTTGCTATTTCGACTATTTTGTCTAGTATCCAGCAAGCTCTAGGGCGCTTCATTTTCTATGCACTAGCACCAGCTTTATATAATGTCGGAATCCTAGTGGGCATTCTGTGGTTTACGGGCGGAGTTAATCTTTTCGGTTGGCAAATCTTCGAAGGTGGCATTATGGGAGTGGCATTGGGAGTAGTCTTTGGCGCGGTGCTGCAAGTTATTGTTAGTTTAATAGGGCTATTTGGTCTAGGATTTGATTATGAATTCAAAATCAACTGGCGAAACCAAGGTTTTCGCTCCGTGCTCAAACTATTACCTGCCCGATCCTTAGATCAGGGGATCGATTACGTTAATACTATTGTTAACACTAACCTATCTTCACGGATGGGCGCCGGGGCATTGCGCTCTTATCAACAGGCTTTTAGCCTGTCACAGATGCCGGTTAATCTCATTGGTGTAGCCATTTCGACAGCATTTTTTCCACAGCTCACCCAAGAAATCGGCGAAGGAAACGAGAAGAAATTCCAACAAACTTTTCGTACTGCCCTTGGCACCATTATCTGGATCGCTCTCCCAGTCAGTATTATCGCTTTTTTTGCTCGTGGTTATATCGTAAGTTTCATTAAAAACGGCGGTGATCCCATTATTGCCTCCGTTTTAGGAACTTTAATCATTTCTATTCTGGCTAGTTCGATCTTTCACATTGCTACTCGAGGTTTTTATGCCAATCAAGATACCAAGACACCATTTATTGTCTCCATCATCGCTTTTGTAATTACCGTAACATTTGCTATTGGTCTATCGCTCATTGGCTGCGGAGTTGAAGGTTTGGGCTGGGCACAGTCTATTGGCGCCATGATCGAAGTAATCATCTTGCTACGTTTACTACAAAAGCGCAGTAATGGTAAGATGCTGGACCGCATTTTTTGGCGGAACACCACTAGAACAATAATTGCAGCAGTAATTTCTGGCTGCGTCGCCTACTCATTTACTAAGTTCTTTCCTTTCCTAGCTACCGATGATTCAATTTTCATGGTCTTTCCAAAATTTTGCGTCATTACTCTAGGAGCATTAATCACATATATTATAGCAGGGTACTTTCTAGGAATTGAGCAAGTTTACCCCATTATTAAAAAACTCAGAAAGCTTTTACGTCACGAATAAACCCCAAAGCACTCGTCTTATGCTATAATTAAAGTTATGGATATTTTTCAAGCAATTCTATTAGGTATCGTACAGGGTTTGACAGAATTTATTCCCGTGTCTTCGTCTGGTCATTTAGAAATCGTCCAGCACATTTTCGGTTTCTCTGGCGAGAACTTTCATCTGTTCCTAGAATTTATCAATCTAGGTACTCTTCTAGCTCTCTTGATTTACTTTCATAAAAGAATTTGGAAAATCATTAAGAATGTCTTTCGAGAACGTAATTACAAATTAGCCATTAATATCGTCATCACCAGCATTCCGGCCGGCCTTGCAGGGCTATTACTGGCCAGTTGGATTGAAGATAATGATTTCTTCTCATCTTTGTTTACTGTCAGCATTGCCATGGGGCTAGTTGGCCTAGTAATGATTTTCATTGATAGAGTCCCTCATATGTCCGATCTCAAAGACGAGAATCAGCTCACACCCAAACGCGCTCTTATCATTGGTCTGTCACAGGTTTTAGCCCTTATACCTGGTACTTCAAGATCCGGTACTACCATTGTTACTGGCCGCATCGTAGGCCTAAACTCCGAATCAGCAGCCGAGTACTCTTTTCTAGCCTCAATTCCCATCATGTGCGGGGTTTGTCTGAAAATGTTTTTATCCGAAAAAGGCAGAATCTACTTCGCCGAGAACATTGATATCTTGTTTTTCTCCAATCTCGTTGCTTTTATTGTAGGAATGTTTGCCTTGCATTATGTCTTAAAATATCTTAAACAACCTAAATCTCTGCAAAGTTTCGGTCGATACCGCGTGGTGGTGGCTTGTTTAGTACTTGGAACAATGTTAATCCTGGCTTAATATGTATCGTATTTCCTTAATTATTGGTGAAGTCTATCAGAAATACTTACCCTTAGCTGAGCAGAATCGTGTTCAACTTAATTTGGATTTAGGCGAAAACAACGAGCAAGTCGACAATCCGAAAGAAATCCAACAAGAATTAGAAAAACACCTAGATTCGGCTCTACAACGTTCTGCTCAAGGCGAGATCACCGTGAGTATTAAAAACCATCAAATCATTATTACCGATAGTGGCACTGTGTTATCCGGTCCAATTTGCGCACTACTTAGCAAAGGTCGCGTGACGGTAAAATCACGGGTCGGCTTTGGCACTAGTGTACGAATTAACTTAGAAGGATCTGCTTCAGAACCAAACAAATAACACTTTTTCATAATACTTGTGCTATAATAGAACCAAGATGGAAGAGTCATGGAGGTTAAGCTCACTTTTTGAAGTGGAGCGCAAAAAAATCAAACTTAATCAATGGACTAAGCGCCGTACGCGTATCGCATATGTAGCACTTTTTGCGATCGTCTTGCCGCTATGTTTTTATTTTGGTTTTCAGCCAGTGTCATCAGTCGAAGCCAGCAATTATCCAATACTAAACATCCCAACAATTGGATTATCCACTCCTGTACTTAAGCTTACTATACAAGATCGTCAACTGATTGCTCCAGATGATATAGCGGGTAGTTATAGTCAAGCCGAAAACAAATTATTTATTATTGGTCATTCTTCGACAGTATTTCAAAAACTCGACATGTTAAAAATCTACGATCAGTTTACTTACGAAAGTAAAACTTACCAAGTTACCAACCTTGCCATATTAGAAAAAGCCAACATCGACATGCGCGAAATCCTTGCCCCAGCTGACCAAGAAACCATCGTCATTATGACTTGCGCCGGTACACCACTAGCCAACCAAGATGCTACGCACCGACTAATTGTCACAGCGACCGCGATCAACTAAGCAATCAGAATCGCTGCATAGTACGCACAGAACAGTAATACTAGAACTGCACCTTCAGCACGATTAATAACACGTTTCGTCGTAAACGAAAATGCAAACAGCAAAACAGCGGAAAACACCAGCATGACCAAATCCAGCACAGAGAAACTCACCGCCGCAACCGTTCCAAAAATCAACACCGGTACCGCCAAAACTACACAAATATTAAAGATATTACTGCCGATAATGTTTCCCACCACTAGCTCTTGCTCGCCCTTCTTAGAGGCCACAATTGTAGTCACGAGTTCTGGTAAGCTCGTACCAAAGGCAATAATCGTCAAAGCAATCACCCGTTCGCTCAAACCCACAGCTTCAGCAATGTCTGTTGCACTATTTACGACTAATTCGCTACCAACTACAATTCCTGCCAAGCCCAAAACGACAAAGATTATCGATCGCATCAACCCGTACTTAGGCTTAGAAGTCTCCTTATTTTCCTTACTCTGCTTTGCTAATGTAATCAAGTAGTACAGAAACACCGCGAAAAATAGCAGCATCACAATCGCATCGGCTCGCGTCACCAAATTATCTCCGCTACCAATCACATTATCAAGCAAAAGCACCGCTAGTAAAGCAGAAATCAACATGCAAAGCGGTAATTCTTTTTTAATCGTATTATCCTTGATCTTAATCGGACGAATAATCGCCGCCACACCCAAAATCAGCAAGATGTTCGTAATACAGCTACCTATCACATTGCCAAGCACCATATCCGAGCTACCAGAAGCTAAAGCACTCATCGACACTGCAAACTCTGGCGCACTTGTACCAAAAGCAATAATCGTTAATCCAATCAACATCTTCGAGACCTTAAAATTCTCGGCCGTCGTCGAAGCTCCATCTACAAAAACATCCGCCCCTTTAATTAATAATACAAAGCCCAAAACTAGCAAGGCTATACTAAATACTATGTGCATTTTGATTTTCTTTTTAAAACTTTCTGCTCAAATTATATCACGACTAAGTACAATATGCTATAATAAAACCAATATGGAGGAGAGAAAACAACGCAAAAATCTACCACTTATTGTAGGTTTGTCAGTTTTTTTCATCTTAGCTGTTGCGCTTGCGACCTTATGTTATCAGCTTATTAACCGTGTTGGGCTTTTTCGCCAACCAGGAGAATTAAGTTTTACAGAAGAAATCCCAACCACCGTACGAGAGAAACTTCAAGAATCTTTAGGCACTACTGAATTAAAGGCGAATGTGCAAATTGGTCTTTCCCACCAGCTCACTAAGACTAATTCTGATCTACTATATAATATATACGTACCAGTAAGCGATTTTTATGATACCAATGTCTCTATTAGTAGTGCAGATTTAGAAACAGCAACTTTAATACCGCTTAACGAGCTAGATGCTCAGCATAAACTGCTTGCTATTGATAATAACTATTACCTTGATAATTTTCAATCTGGAGCTGTCTTTGAATACCTAGAATTAACCGGAGAAAGTTCTCAAGATCTTGATTTGATTCACAATTTAATCAAAGATATATTACCCAGCTTCCCAAACTCGGATAATGTTTTGAGCTTCGCCCAAACTGGAGTCACTGCTCTGTCACGCGGTATGAATGCCAAGCTAAAAACAACCGGAGATGCTAAATATTTTAGTGCCAAAATTAGCGATTATCTTAATAAGTTTGACCTAACACATACTAGTAACGAATCATCATTTTCTAATTACGCAACTGAAAATAACATCTGCTCTCATCCAGATATGATAGACGTAATTACTAGCAGCGGAATTGATATTATTGAACTAACCGGTAATCACAATCAAGATTGTGGCGACGAAGATGCCATCGCCACAATTGATCTATATCATAGCCTCGGGCTACAAACAGTCGGTGGGGGCCCAGATCAAATAACAGCTGCAAAGCCGCTAGAAATCAAGCAAAAGAATAACCATATCACCATGCTCGCGTATAATCTATCGACTGGCGGATATACTTTAGATGATACTCCAGGAGCCAATTATTACACACTAGAAAAAGCCACCACAGATATCGCGGCCGCAGAAACACGTGGTGATTTTGTCATTGTTGACGTTCAGTATAATGAGTGTAGTGCCTATGTAGATACTGCCGAGAACACCACCTGCGACTATGCCGACTCGTCTGCTGGGGACCAAATTGGATTCTTCCGAGGGTTGATTGACTTAGGCGCTGATTTAGTAGTAGGTACATCGGCCCATCAACCCCAAACTTTTGAGCTCTATCATGGCAAACCGATTTATTATGGGCTGGGTAATCTCTTCTTTGATCAATATTGGTGGCCCGGCACTACCCGTAGCCTAGTCTTAGAACACTATTTCTACCAAAATAAACTATTACAAACCAGGATAATACCAACCGTATATGATAGTACGATGCAGACTGAGCTAATGGATGCAGAAAGCGCTAATAAATTCATTCAACGCCTAGTTCAGGCCAGACCAAAAGATTCTGAAGAGGTAAGGAAATAGCATGAAACGAATTATTACTAAAAACTGGCTACCGCTCATGGTGACATTTTTCTTGGCTTTTAGTCTGACCTTAGTCGGCGCGCAAGTTTTTAAGACTTTCTGGCATAACTCGCAAGTAGAAGAGACTACAGCTCCCAGCCCAGATGCTGCAGAAGGATCAAAAAATAACATAGTAGATCCACAGGCCAAGACAGAAGTCAGGACATTTATTGATCTGCAACCACTGATCGACAACTGGGTACAAGAAACCTTAGCTGGCAACCGCAATCGTGAGATTGGTCTCATGATTTATGACTTAGACCACAATCAAGTTGCAGCTAGCTACAATGCTAATACCACTTTCAGCGCCGATTCGGTCTACAAGCTCATCTTCGCCTATGATGGATATCGTCAAATTGACCAAGGTCTCAAAATCGCTAATGAGCTATATGCCAATACTGGCGACAGAGGACGGCTGACTTATGGCGAATGCCTCGATTTGATGGTGCGAGAATCATATAGCCCTTGTGCTGACTTCATGCGCAACGATAAAGAAATTTATGAACGAATCGAAAAATTCACCAGCGAACTTGGCCTCAAAAACACTTCGGATGCTGGATTGTATAGTACACCAGCAGATCTCGTAAAATTCTTGCGATACCTCTATCAACACCCAGATCTCTCGGAATCATCTTGGCAAAAATTAGCCGATTCTATGCTTAATCAACCAGCGACTAGCTATGACTGGCGCCAAGGATTACCAGCTGGATTTAATCAGGCTAAAGTCTATAATAAGGTCGGCTGGCTATCCGAACGCGGCTATTGGGCTGAATACAATGATGTAGCTATTTTAGACTTTTCCAATCTTAATCGACATTATGCCATCGTAGTTATGACTGAAGGGCTACCAAACACTACCGCCCTAGTCACCCTAGGCAATCGCTTAGAAGAAACTATTATGTCTGCAGAGTAAGACAAAATAACAATTACGTGTTATAATCAAAACAGTAAAAGAGTAAAAGGTAAAAATCATGAAATATTTAGCAATTTTTCAATTAGAAACTTTAAATGCTGCCACGGTCTTTGATACAAAAGCTGCTGCAGAGAAATACATCAAAGAATGCGCAAGTCTTGCCAACCTCAAGACAGCCTCAGGGGAGAAAGAGAACACCTACACCTTCACCGATCAAAGCAAATCAACTGATGATACTGCTCGTAGCATCGCAATCAACAAATTAGCTGCTCACGTTGAGCCAGTAGACGCAGAAATCAAGCACCAGCTCATCTATAATAAAAATGATAAAAATGTCGAGACTCAACTCTACGATGATCGTAAGACCGTAGTCAAGGAAGCTGACAAAATCATTGACGAACACGAATACAATGCGACCAAAGATGAAGATATGATGGGTAGCTGGTCAATTGATAATCTTGAACAAAGTCTAAAAATTGATCTTAGTGCCAAACTAGTTTTACTTAGCAGTAAAGATGAGCACGTTGTAAGCAGCTATGATAGTGTCGATATGAAAGCCTTTTGTCGCGACTTCGATCAGTCTATTGAAAGGCTTAATACTACCGCTGCAAACGATAATATTAACGAACTAAAGGCGGCCCGCAAAAAAGGTTTCATCAATCTTGGCATTGGCCTAGCCATTGCAGCCGTAGGCGGTATTCTGTCACTTGTATCGTATAATAATGCTAAACCTGGAGAGAAATACACCATTTACACTGGCATTATCGCTATTGGTGCTGTCGATGCTTGTGTTGGTCTCTGGTATGTCATTAACCCGAAAGCCGGAACTAATAAAAAATAACATAGATAAATATAGCAATACTTCGGGCTCGCCAGACTTGCGGTGAGCCCGTTTTGCTGTATAATATATATTATGAAGGAGGTAAAAACGGGAAAGCTAATCGTAATTGAAGGAGCCAGTGATGGTATTGGTAAAACTACCCAGTATAAATTGTTACAAGAGCATTTTCAGGCTGATGGTTTGAAAAGTGTTACTCATCATTTTCCCACCTATTATTCTTATCAAGGTAAAGCTGTCGAGAAATACCTTTCCGGCGAATATGGCGATCCTAAAGATTTATCGCCATATTTTATTAATAATCTCTATGCTTATGATCGAATGATTACTTGGCATACCAAGCTCGAACCTGAATATAAAAAAGGTCGCATTCTGCTAATGGATCGCTATACTACTTCTAGCCTGATTTATCAGACAGCCCTGCTCAAGACCATGCGCGAGAAAAAAGCTTTTCTGAACTACGTTACCGATTTTGAATACCGCAAGCTAGGCACACATGAGCCAGATACCGTGATCTTTCTACATGCACCGCTAGAACTAGTCAACAAAATGCGTGCTGCCAGAACCACCAATGAGGGGAACATCACTAATGATATCCATGAACACAATATAGAGTATTTGAAGGAAGTTTATAATAATGCCATGTTTGTTGCTGACTATTTGGGTTGGGAAATGATTAATTGCGCTACTCCTAAAGGTCGAAATATGCGCACCCCAGAAGATATCCATGCCGAGATTTATCAAAAACTCCAGGTTTCATAGTGAAGATCTATCGTAAACGCAGACTAATCGCCATCAGTGCCGCTATTGCGAGTCTTGTTGGTTTAATTATCGCTAATCCGGCTAGCTATGAAACATTTTTGACTCCTAGCAGCGAAGCTGAAGCCACCGCTCCAAACAACAATGAAAATGTTAATGGCCAGATCCTAGCTACCGACGTCTTGGCCATGCTACCTATTAAAGGTCGTGCGCCTAAGACAGGCTATTCCCGCGAGGAATTTTATTCCAGCTGGCCAAAAGTTGAAGGTTGCAACCTGCGCCAACGAATACTGAAGCGCGAATTAGGAGACAGCGCCAAACTTGACAACGATAATTGCACTGTTATAGCTGGAGAATTCGATGAGCCCTATACCGGATCACATATGATTTTTTACCAAAAGAGTGACTTATCTAATGGATTACAAATTGATCATGTAGTTGCCCTATCTGATGCTTGGCAAAAAGGCGCTCAATATCTTGATGCTGATACCCGATATCAAATCGCTACCGACCCACTAAATTTACTAGCCGTAGACGGTAAAGCCAACCAAGGCAAATCCGACGGAGATGCCGCCACTTGGCTACCGCCAAACAAAGCTTTTCGTTGCCAATATGTCGCCCGCCAAGTATCTGTAAAATATAAATATAGGCTCTGGATTACTCAAGCCGAACACGATGCTATCGCCAAAATATTAGCGACCTGTCCCAAAGAACCAGCTCTAGGAATAGATTTAATAAAGGAGGGTTATGAAACCCGAGATTGAAGCAACTTTTATTGATATTAATAAAGATGAACTACGCAAAAAACTCAAGCAGGCAGGAGCTAAATTACTGCAACCAGAAGTATTAATGAAACGAGTCGTCTTCGGCCTTAATTATGCTGATCACTATGATCAATCCTTTGCCAAGTCACATTTTTACCCAATAATGCTTTCAAGGCACAGGGAATATAAGTTACCAAGTATAATGGATTAAACACCACCGTCCAGAACCTCACCCGCGGCGGCAAATCATACCTTTCGCGTTTCAACATCACGACCGTAATTACCATCAATACTATATAGACCAACATCAACACACCCAAAATCACCCACGGCACACAGCCACCATACCCCAACACAACTAGATCCACTACTGCTCCAACGAGCAGCAAAACCAGCCCCACAATCGCATAAATCGCTGGACGCACACCAATTTTTTCTTTTACAATACTACCATAATTATGAGCTTGCTTCTTCAGCTTCAGCAAGGGAATATATTTCTTTCGCGCCGTGAAGTATCCCTTGATCCAACGCACTCGCTGCATCACCGTTTGACGATACTTAGTCGGCTGTTCATCATAAAACATCGCGTGTTCGTTATAATGTGTAGAAATCCCATGCAAAGTAGCATACAATGATAATTCGTAATCCTCCGTTAAACTCTGGAAAGGCCAGCCCTGCCATTCTTCGACCAGCCTACCGTCAATATAATATCCTGTCCCAGAAATCACGATATTCGCACCATGTTCCGATCGTTCACGATTACTCATTGTATTAATCATCGAAAATGTCAGACCCGAAACTGCCGCAATTACATTCATCTTAGTATTTTTCAAATTCCGATAGCCCGTAGTAATTTCGTATCCTGCCAAGTAACTCGTGTACATCTTTTCAAAATAATCTGGAGCCAAAACATTATCCGCATCAAAGATAAAATAGGCATCATAATCATGGTCTGGCAAAATCCACTTAATCGCTTCGTCTAAAGCCGCACCCTTACACTGACGAGTTAAATCTTGACGCACAAATACCTGATGATGATAATACTCAGCAATTTTTACCGTTGGATCCTGCGCATCCTCTACAATTACATACACATCTGCCGGATTTATTGTCACAGTCTGATTAGCTAAACTCTCAAACAAACCCGTAACCACCGCACTCTCATATCGCGCTGGCACCAAGATCGCTGCACGCGGAATATGATCATGCCGTTCTAGCTTCAATGTATTCCGCCGTAATGCTACTTGACCGCGCAAAAACAAGCCTAAGGCTACCACCAAAAACAATCCACCCAATACCATCATGGCTTTTGATCCGGATGCGACATATTAGGAAAATAATGCCGCAAGTATTCATCGTTATAATAGTGATCGTAAAATTCACCTACCGGAGTCAGAGGTGGTACATGATTATGCCGCAGAGTCTGACGAATAATTGCTGTCCATGAAACCAACATATTCAAAATCATAAAGACTGCCAGTACCACATATAACGTATTGCCCAAATCAACCGGTATGCGCTCAATAAAATTCGAAAGCACCGGATAAACCACTTTCACTAGCGCAATGCCAAGTAAACCCCAAAACATCATATACGGAATCGTCGTGCGACCACCAATATTCAAAAAGCGATCGCTATAATCCCAAGAAGCTGTGTGTGTAAAAAACTCTTGCAAAAAACTAATCAAATATTCTACTACCCCACCCAACACCGCCGCCATTAAGAATATTTCCCACGTCTTGTACGGCTTACGTAGTAAAAGATAAATCATCACTACTGCGCCAAAGCCATAAATCACATTAAACGGCCCGTAGATTACTCCACGGCGCAAACTCCAATCAAACTGTCCAGTCGCCCACCAAACTTGTACAAGATGTATAATTTCTTCATACAAAGATCCAAAAATCGACCCAATAATAAAAATGAAAAATAGCTTCTTCAAACATAGACCTTCTGCAAACTTCGCCTCCTTCTTGGAAGGCGCAACGACGACAGCTTTTCTCCGACTCTTAGTAACCATAACGATTTATCTCTTTATTATATCACAGTTATGCTATAATGTGAGTATGATTAAGTTTAGTGGCAATCGCACCGAGTTTGGGCAATTTTACGGCGGACGACTCAAAGAGTTTCATTACGAGCTCTTCGCTCAAGCCAATCCGACCACCCTAAAGAAGCAGTTACAAATCTATGAGAAATATTATCCCGAACTCATTACAGAGCATTTAGCTGCCGCGGAAATCTTAAATATCAATCCAGAAATCCTATTTTATGAAGATTTAGCTTCTTTTGTCGATGTTACCAAACGGCGCTTGAATAAACGTAATCATGGTTGTACGATTTTTGCCATCCGCGAAAACGGCAAAGTTTTTGTCGGTCGTAATTACGACTGGCTGCCAATTGCCCGGGAATTTTTTGAACGGTATTATATCGAAATAGCTGGAGCAAACCGCTACTTTTGTTTTTCGGACGAATCAGTTTGGCGCCACCACACCGGCAAAAATAGTCGCAAATTCTATATGGAAGATGCCCTCAATGAGCACGGTCTCTACATTGGTTTAACCTTCTCACATATCGAAAAATGGAATTATGGGTTGTCGCCCTCACATTTAATTCGCTATATTGCTGAACACTGCAGTACTACCCGCCAGGCGCTTAATGCTTTTCGCCGCATCCCCTGTGCCATACCCAAGAACTTTCTCATTGCGGATAAGACTGGTGATCTAGCCATTGTGGAACACACTGCTAAAAACTTCGAGATCATTCGCCCAGACCAGAATGGTGTACTAGTGCAGACTAATCATTGTCTTTCGCCTAAGTTACAGAAGATTGACCCAATCTTAAAGCACGACCCAAAAGCTACCAGTTTCGTACGTTTCGCTGAGGCAAATTATCTAATTGCCGAGCAGCTGCCCAACTTTCAATATACCGATCTAGCCCGCATTCTACGCAACTCACACTATATTTATAATCCCGAAACCATTTGGACCTTGGCTTTTGAGCTGACTGAGCCACGGTTAAATATTTATTATGATACCGTGAATGGAAGTAAACATACTAAATTTACTTTTTAGCCTCTTTATAATATAATGTCTAGAGAACAGGAGGTTTTATGATCAAAGATTTATTGAAAGACAAAGTCGCAATTGTTACTGGTGGCACGAGGGGAATTGGCCTCGCAATTGTGCGTAAATTCTTAGAGCAAGGTGCAACTGTAGTTTTGTGCGGGTCACGTGCAGAAACTGCCGATCAAGCCGTCAAAGAACTCAAAACTGAAAATAATGACTACCAAGTCAGTGGCATTGCGCCGAAGCTCAGTGATCTAGCTGATGTCGAGCAAGTTTTTGCAAAAGTGTATCAAGAATATGGTCATATTGATATCTTAGTTAATAATGCTGGTATTTCGGCCCGGGAGTCGATTTATGAATATCAAGAAAATGATTTCGATAAAATCGTTGACTTGAATCTCAAGGCTGTTTTCGTCTGTTCTAAGGCCGCAATACCATACATGAAAAAACAAGGCGAAGGCTGCATCATTAATACTAGCTCCATGGTCAGTATTTACGGCCAAGCCAGTGGCTGTGGCTATCCAACTACTAAATTTGCCGTTAACGGACTCACCAAATCGCTTGCTAGAGAACTAGGGAAAGACAATATCCGAGTCAATGCCGTAGCCCCGGGAGTCACGCGTACCGATATGGTCGCTAATTTACCAGAAGATATGGTCAAACGAGTTTCAGCTGGCATTCCCCTTGGCCGAGTAGGCGAGCCAGAAGAAGTTGCCGACGTATTCCTCTTCTTAGCCAGTGATTTAGCTAGCTATGTTACTGGCGCCGTGATTTCGGTTGATGGGGCTACACAGGTATAAATAGTTATAGTAAAATAGAATCATTGAGGGCGACCCGTTGTCGTAGAATAACGGGTCAAGCCCTCTTTTTTATATCTAATTATCATAAATATATAAAATGCAGTATAATGATCAAAAGAGCTAAATAATTCTTCAAAAATAAACCCTTACCAAAATAAAAAACTTATGGTAAGATGATGATATGAGTGAGTTGCAAGAGAGCCAAAGGCCGATTTCGGCTGGCGCGAAAACTGGTGCTGGGCCAGCGCCAAAACCAAATCCCAGTGTAAATGCTAACCCTGCCGCCGTCAAGGGCACTGAACAGGGAATTTCTGGTGTAAACACTGTGACAAAACCAGTGTCGAACCCAACGCAAGCTGTTTCAGCTCAGCCCTACACCCCAGTGTTTACGACAGACAAGATTCAGCATACTAAAGCTAC
>CANOTH010000023.1 GCA_947570505.1 uncultured Candidatus Saccharibacteria bacterium | reverse complement strand
ACCCAAAGATTATCTTGGCCGATGAACCTACCAATAACCTCGACCCAGAAAATGCCCAGAATGTCATCGAGCTCTTAAAACAAATCTGGCAAGATACTGGCGCCACCATCATTGTCGCCAGTCACGATAGCATGGTAGAAAAATATGCCACCATGGTCGTAAAAGTAAAAGAAGGTGAAGTGAGCCAGGAGAGCTAGCCATGGGATTAAAGTTTTCTGATGCCCTGCGTTTAAGTTGGAGTAATATTGGGGAGCATAAAGTCCGGAGTGCCATTGTCATCCTCACTATATCAATTATTTTTGGGCTCCTCATGGGCATTAATTTTGTACTCCGTGGCCTCGAAACTACCCTGATCGATGCTTCAGTCATCCCTACTGGCGGCAAAGTCTACCTTGAGACTAAATTCTCAAATAACCACTACGGCAAAGCTGAAGAGCGCCTCGCCGAACGTCTCCAGAAGTACCATGGTCAAGCCGTTGGCACCTATACTACGTACCAAGGCCCAGCCGAAAATTTTCTTTATACTAAGGTGATCAGTGCCTCAGCCGTCCAGGATTTCATCACCACTGATCTCAGCCAAGTACCAAACGACAAAATCCCCGCTCTCATTCCGGAAGGTGGTCTTGAAGAAATGTCTCCAGAATACTCCTCTTACGAGGCCCATCAATCTTTCATCCGTGACAAAATCTACATCGTCGGCTATTTTCCTGCGACCGAAGAGGGAGAATATAATGAAGAATATGGTATCACTTATGCCAGTAAACCTACTTTACCAGGAGCTAATCCTCTCAATCTCATACTAGACAATATCTACGGTAGCGGACACAGCACAGATCCCATTCTAATTGACGATGGCTCCGGCAAAACCACCAGCTATATCGAAAACATGATCGCCGAAACCCGTACCCAAGCGATTGCCGCCTACGATGCTTCTATCCAAGACTTCCTGCGTGAAGATCCTGATTTCGCCATTACTGACGAAGAGATACGCGATGAACATGAGTATCTTAACTCCTGGGAACCAGACACCTACACCTACACCATCGCCCTCTTCGATAATCCTTATGATGCCGTTGCTTTCACTGCGCCCTACGATACTCCCGAATATGCCAATTTCGAATCTGTTTCCTTTACTGCCCAGTCCATCTTTACCAACACTACTAGCATTAGCGACCTCTTCCGCTCCTTCCGCTTCATGCTTAATTTTCTCCAAATCGTCCTGCTCGTCACCGCCGTCATTATCACTGCTTTCACTTTTGCTCACATCATCGACCAAGATGCCGCCACTGTCGCCCTCTACCGCTCCATGGGCGCCACCACTGGCAATATCTACCTCATTTATTTCCTCTATATTCTTGAACTCTGCTTCCTCGCCATCTTCACTTCCCTCCTTATCGCCCTCATCATTGTTCTCACCATGACCTTCACCAGCGCCACTGCCCTCGGCGAGCGCCTGCAAGCCTTCTACCTTCTCGATTCCGTCCCCAAGGTCACTTTCCTCGGCCTTGATGTTAATTTCTTCATCGTCATCCTCACCATCCTCCTTGTTGCTCCCCTCACCCTCGCTACCACCCATCGTCGCTTCTCTGGTAAACATATCGCCCGCAAACTCAAGGAAGACCGATAATGAGTCCTTTTGATTATCTGCGTCTCGGCACCGCTAATATCCTTGGCCACAAAAAGCGCTGCTTCACGGTCATCATTATTATTAGTGCCATCATCAGTGTTCTGACTGCGGGAGCTCTTGTCATTCAAGGCACTGAGAATCAAGTTCTGGCCACCAACAACCGCCTCAGTAACGGTAAAGTCCTCCTCCAGACCACCGCCGATACCTCATCTTGCCCGGAAGACGACCAGGGCTGCAATCTCGACACCAAAATCGCCGATATCAAGACCACTATCGTCCAATCCGGCGGCGAAGTCATAGACGTCCCTAACTACCAAGACCAATTTACCAATTATTTTGCCTTGCCACCCAGCATTCTCAGTAGCTCCGCCACCGCCAAGCTTGACCAGCTGCCGCCAGACACCTTACCGCTCCTCCTTTCTCCCTACACTGCCGCCACTTGGCTCCAAATCCCCCTCCCACTCTCCGAGCAATCCCCCACTCAAAAAGTCTCCATCGTCGAAAAAATCCGCACCGCCGCACTCTACCACACCATTACCAATCAACCCAGCCACAGTACCCGTAAATTCTTCGTCCTCGATTTATCTCCTTCCGGTATAAGTACTTCTGGTCTCAATCTCTCCGCCGTCCGCCAAGATAGCAGCCCCTTTAACATCATTCTTAGTAATATTCCCACTGGCAATAGTCAAACTTTCCTCATCGATTCACCCGCAGTGCGCGAACAGCTAGGCGAACCTGTAGCTAGCACGTCGGTCTGGGCCCTCTTCCCCAATTCTACCAGCGCTTACGATTACAGCCAAAATTCCGCCTTCCACTGCGAAGATTTTGCCAAAATCCGCAACAAATGCCCCAAGAAATTCCTCGGCGAGGTCACTCCAGCCTTCGGCGATCCCTTGACCGCCGTTCCCGCCTTCCGCGGTATCCGCACCGTCTATACTGTCATCTGTATTATCCTGATGATCATCGGCACCATCACTATCATTTCCACCTTCTCCCGACTAATCGCTGGAGATAGCAAGACCATCTCCCTCTACTATGCCACCGGAGCCAGCAAAAGCCAAATTTTCCTCATCTATAGCACTTATCTCCTCTGCATTAGCTTCCTCGCCAGCCTCTGCGCCTTAATCATCGGCACTATTCTTGCCTTAATTCTTAACCTTTGTAATACCACTGCTCTCAGCCAAATTTTCACTCTCGCCTTTGGAATTGCCCCTCAAACCATCATATTAATCGGTTGGGATTCTGCCATTATCTATCTCATTGCCACCATTTTCGTTACCTCTATTCTCACTCCGATCCTCAATTTTCACCAATTTTCTCCCAAAAAACTCGCCCAAAAGCTGAAATAGCTGTTAAAAAGCTTGACTTTTTAATAAATCTATGCTACAATAGAGATATAGGCCTAGTTTTTGGTGGCCTCAGTTACCAGAAAAGTATATTCAAAAAGGAGAAGATTCCATGACAGAAACAGTAACAAAACCCAGTAACCCGATAATCAGTAATTTGATTATAGAAGGAATGAATTTCATGATCATTCCTTCTATTACAGAGCTCTGTAATAGAAGCGGCATTCCCTATCCCACCATCCAGAAAGTCTCTGCGGAAGAAATCGTCATCGCTGGATTGCCACATATATCGACAGCGGAAGCCAATAATAGTGCTATCGCCGCCATTTGTCATCAATTCCAACACCTTTACCGTGATGGTGACTATGTCGGCAAAAGTGGCATCAAGGAGAAACATGCCGCCAAAGAGCCGCTGTGCAACAATGACGTCCGCATCGCTTTTACCTACACGATGTCATACCGCAATAGTTTGCTCAAGATCAGGCTCATGCGTAACCACGCAGATCAGCCTATCAATTTACATGCCGCTGATCCAGAAGTCATCCTGCGAGCACACGTTCGCCCCAAATATATTCGTAAATACGGGGATAACGCATACCTTGCAGTACCCATGACTAAAGCGGAGATTAAATACTACAGCAACCTTTTTTCAGCACAATGTGCGCAGGCGATACAGTATCACTTAAACCAAGTTTTCGTGGGCGCAGTCTTTGAAGCGCATGAAACTGGCAAGCCGGTTAAGCCTGACTATTACAGTATAAAAACATGCAAAGTAGACGAAATAATAGCCGCATCCGAATCGAATTGAGAATCTTTGCACCTCAAATCGCACCCCAGTTCTATCGGGGTGCTTTTTCTTTTACTAGTATACCAAACAGCGGACGGGGAAACCGTAGTAACGACCGTTCGGGCCGTACGACGGGTAGACAGTCGAGGGATCAAATGCGAGGCGGTAAGCATTAGCCGCCCAGGTACCAACCCCATAGGCCACGGCTGAATGAGACCAACCGTTGCCATTCCTACCGAAGTTCCTCAGAGAACCATTACCCAAACCAACATCCCCGCTACTGACGAAATGCAAATAGGCCAACCTAGCTTGACATTCACCTAAACTTTGATAAGCATAAGTTACAAGGTTTTTAGGTTGTTCGACGGCAACCTATTTTTTGACTACAATAGTAATCTTAACTATGATTTCGTCCGTAGCGGGATGGTAAATTTGCTCAATGGTCATTTAGTGTACTTCGGTAACCGGGGCTATGGTTGGTCAAGTATTGCTAGAGTCTATTCATCACTTACCACAGCCAATGCTTATGGCCTTGACTTCTATACCAGCGGCATCCGTCCGTCATATGACCAAAACTATCGCTTCCGTGGTTTCCCCGTCCGCTGTTTGGTAATACTAGTTTACCTTTAGACTAGCTTAGAGATAAGTGTTAGTGTATTTCTGCTACTACTTCTCGAAGTCATGACGGCTCGAAGGGCTGGAGCTAAGGCGCATCTTTAGATAAGCCTTGCTCCACCCGGACTGAGAAAGTAGTAGCAGAAATACATAAAACCCATATCACTAGCTAGGATTATAAGTAATATATAACAAACAGTGAACGAGAAAACCCACACCAAAACGGCATGGGTTTTCCAAACTACACTCCAAGACTATTTACGCAGACCTAAATCCGCAATCGTCTTCTTATAAAGCTCGAAGTTCGTGCGTTCAAGATATTTCAGCAACTTTTTGCGCTGACCTACCATCTGCATCAAGCCGCGCTTCGCCATATAATCGTGCTTATTCTGCTTAACATGCTCGGTCACTTCCTTGATCCGCTCAGTCAAAACAGAAACCTGCACCTCAGGAGACCCAACATCTTCCTTACTGCGAGCTAGCTTCGCCATCGCCTCAGCTTTTTTCTCTCTACTAATCATATATCGCCAATTATATCACATCGCTCCCCAAGACACAACCCTATTTTTAATAAAAATCGAACAAAGTTCCAACTAGTATACCAAACAGCGGACGGGGTAACCGTACCACCGTTGAACAGCATTTGAAGGATAGATAGTACTTGGATTCATTCCAATGCTATAAGAATAAATACGGTCGTTGCCAACATTACAACTAGCGCTAGCGCTAGACCAGTTATCGCTAGCCTCGCCGAATCCTCGTAATGACTCCTTGTCAAAGTTAATATTCCCGCTACGGACGTTAATTAAGTTAAGATTGGTTCAAATTCACCTCTGTTATTTATAGATTGAACTTGTAATGCAATTACAAGTTGCCCTTAGATATGGTCCGTAGCGGATGGCTCAATCTCAATGGGAACTCTTTAGCATACTTCGGCATCAATGGCTACAGCTGGTCAAATACTACTAATATCTATTCACCGACCACTGCCAATGCTTACGATCTAAACTTTTATACTACAGAAGTTCGCCCAACTTTCGCTAATGCCCGTCGGCTTGGTTTCCCCGTCCGCTGTTTGGTATACAAGTTGAAAAAAAGAAAAACTCTTTACTTCGTCCGTAGCGGGAGTGTTGATTTACCTCATGGTTCCTTAAGATACGGCGGTCGGCATGCTAGTGATTGGTCAGATACCACAACGGATAACTTTCAAGCACATTATTTAGTTATTAACGACTCGACCACCATGCCTTCTGGTGGGCCCTATGGACGTTGGAATGGTTACCCCGTCCGCTGTTTGGTAATACTAGTACTAGTGTTCCTTTAGCCCTTTTCTGTAAGAGACTAAAAGAAACTAGAAGTGAACAGTATCGCAATACTGCTCCGCTTACCCAAACTTGCGGGTCTCTTTACAGAAAAGGGCTAAAGGAACAAAATGAATGGTATTAGGAGACAGCGAACAGGCAAATCAATTCCTACAAACCCCATTCTTCAAATCCACTATCCCTTGCGTTACCTTCAAATAATGTTCCAACGAATCATATTGACCATTATTATATTTACCCATCGCAATCTCCGTCGCCGGCCCCACTCCTACATAACGATAATGCCATGTCTCATACAATCCTGTCGAACCATGCTCATCCACATTTAGCGGCTCCGACATCAAACCGCCCGCCCAAGCCTCTGGGAAACGATCAATGAAACCATATTTATAAGAATTCGCTTTCAACCACTGCCACTCAATATGAGCTGCATAATCGTCCGAATTCAAATCCGCTCCATAGGCCAAATCTATCAAATCGCATGTCAGACCTGTATGATGATCCGAAGCACCTGTCGCTGCACACAAGCGCCCACAAGTCGTACCCCGTGCCCGAAAACACGAATAAGTCCCTATCTCGTGACCTGGATACTCCGCTCGATATGCCGCCAACATTTCATTTAAATGCGCCGCCGCTTCAGGCATCATAATATTATCGCCATTACCGGCATAATGATATTCAGGAATTCCATAAGTTTGCGAAATCGAAATCAACTGGCCCCGCCGTGCCGCAATAAAATCCTGATCCACCATGAAATTCGGATTAATCAAAATCAAATTTCCCCAGTTTATCGTGCAATTCCCAGATTCCTCACCTGCACTCACTGTAGGTTGCTCTGGCACCACTGCCTCCGATTCCAAACCATCCGACTCTTCCTGAACCTCCTCACTCTCCTTCTCATCCTCCTTAGTCCCTTCACCTTCAGAGGGTTCATCTTCCGCTTCTCTAGCCAATTCTGGCTCATTCCGCTTCACCCAAGGCCTCCAGACCAAAACCCCCACTACAGCCAAGCTACACAATAATACTACCGCTCCAGCCGCTACTACCCATTGCTTTTTCATGCCATCAACTCCTCCAAAGTCTTAGCTTGCTCAATCCGGTAATTCCCTACCTGCGTACGTCTCAGTTCGGTCACATATGCTCCTGTACCCAGCGCTTTACCAATATCTTCACCTAAAGCTCTAATATAAGTTCCGCTAGAAACCTTACAACGAATTTTCAAATCCGGCCACTCGTATTCTAATAGCTCAATTTCGTAAATTTGGACTTTGCGCACTGGCATCTCCACCGCTTTGCCCTCCCGAGCCAGCTTATAAGCTCTCTGACCATTAATCTTTACAGCCGAAAACTGCGGGACCTGTTGCCAGTTTTCCCCAACTAAGTTTTGCACACACTTTTCCACAGCAGCTTTGTTCGGTTTTTGGGCTACATCTTGTTCGGTTATTGTGCCTTCCGGATCACCCGTAGTCGACACTGCCCCTATCCGCACCGTGGCCACATATTCCTTGTCAAGTTTCAAGAAATCATTCGCCTTTTTTGTCTCCTTGCCAGCCAACAAAATTAATAGTCCAGTAGCGAAAGGATCCAGTGTCCCTGTATGTCCCACCTTCACTTTGCGCCGCTTCTGCCGCCGCACCCCATCCTTGCCAACTACTTCTATCATACCAGCCCGCTCCGACAGTTTCTGCCGCACTCGTGCCACTACCCCAAAAGAGCTCATCCCCGCTGGCTTATCTACTAAAATCACATTACCTTTAATGCTGTCATCCATGACCAGATTATAACACACCCATCCCCTAAAGTGCGCTTCTATCCCTGCATCCCCGGAATCTGGAATGCTCCTGGCTCCGCTGGGGCTGCCTGAGCTGGTGCAGCTTGAGGCTGCGGTTGCTCTACGACTCCCTCTTGAATCTGCGCTGCAGCTGCCAAATTAGCCGCCATATTTGGATCTGGCACTACATCTGACATTGCTGGCGGCATGACATTATTCCCTACGTTCGGTGCTGGTGGCGGCGGTAAAACAATTCCATCTGGATTCAAAACTGGCTCATTCGCACCTGGCTCAGCCACTTGACCCATCGGATTGGCTGCCGGTGTCTCTACTACCGGATTGGCCACCTCCGGAACACCCTGAGGCATCGCCGCCTGAGTCCCCGGAATATTCATCATCGATGCGCCTGGCACTGGTTCATGCAAAGCCTGTTCCAACATTTCCGCATAATTCTTCGGCGCAGTCATCTCGCTGCTAGGAGGATTAATTGACGGACCCCCGCTCATATTCCATTGTGGCGCTACCGTTGACTGCCCTGCCGCTGGGTTCACCGGAACCACCGGAGTTTGCGCCGAAGGCACCGCAGCTGCCGCTGCTACACTCTCGGCCTGCCCTGGCTTCGGATTAATCGTCTTCATCTTCCGTCCGGCCTCTACCATACCCACACCAGTCGCACCAGCTGCCGCCGCACTACCAGCCGCCTCAGATACAGCATCTTTCACTGCCGCTTTCGCCGCAGCCATCGCCGCCGCTTGACTCTCCCTGGTTGGCTGAGCCAAAAGATCTGGCACCGCCCCCTCAGTAGCAGAAGTTGGAGCAGGCTGTTCTACCGATACTGCCGGAACCACAGAATCTGGCTTTGGTTGATAATCCTTCCCCACTAAGAGATTACCGTCATCAACTGGTTTACGCACTATTGGCTGACTTGCCCCAGTCGCTACCTCTGCCTTACCATCCATCACATGTGCTGCAATCAACTGCTGATCCGCCCCCATCGACATTAATTTCGCCGCAATCTGCATCGTATCCGAATTCGTCCGATCATTCGAGAAGCGATTAGTCGCTGCCACAATACCTGTCAGAAGCGCCGTCGCTACCTCTTTATCAATCCGAGCATCCTTACCCTGCACTCCCTCAATCACTCTAAGCACCATCTCCGACACTGAGCTTGCTTCCGGGTCATTCCATTCAATTTCCGCAAACTTCCCGCCCGCATCAATCGTAATATTCACCGTAGTCGCATCATGCATAATCCTACCATACTCTGACAAAGCATCATCCAAATCTTCTGGAGTCGGCACCCCCAGAGCCAGAACTAAACTCACATTGAAATCACCCTGGCTAAATTCCAAATCCGACTCGTGAATCACTGTCTTATATGGTGTGATATAAACCTTAACATAATCACCATCAAGCTTATAACGCAAATGATCAGCCTTTTCCTTATTCAAGGCAATAATAAAATCTCTCAAACTATCAGTATTGGCTTCAAAAGTCCCCTCAGGCTGTAAAAAATGCAAAGCATCCGGAGTCTTACCCGAATAAATTGCCGTGGCATGCTTCTGCAAGCCATCCAAGAACAAAGTCAATCCAATCGCCGCCGCCATCTCATCGACCGTCGGATCTTTCGACAAAGCCACCAAGATATTCTCGGAAGACTTAATTTTTTCGACAATTTTGCGCACAAAAGTATCTTGCGGAGTCGCCACAGCTGGCTTCGCCCCTCCAACTGATCCCACTATCGGAGCAGGCTTAGGTGCCGCTGGCGCAACTTTCGGCGGCAAAGGAGGTTGATTGTTTGATATTGTTTGATTTTGATTTTGCATTTTTATAATAGCCCTTATACAGACCATCATATCACATAGCTAGCATAAGCACAACCCACAATTTCACCATTTCAAACATCCAATCGGCACCACGCACACCCCATCCTTCCTCCTATACGCATACTTTGAAGCCGCCGTCAGTACCATCAAAAATGCTGGCTTCCTCATCTTCTCTAAATCCACCTTCTCGCAAAGCTTCAATAGAGCTGCCGCACCCTCATCTATTGAGGTAGTCGACCCTAATTTCACCTCTACAGCCGCCCATTGTCCGTCATCAAAATGCAGAATCGCATCACATTCCTGCCCATAGCTATCTCTATAATAGAGTACTTCACCGGCCAGAGTTTGCATATAAATCTTCAAATCCCTCAGTGCCAAAGATTCAAAAATCAATCCAAAAGTGTTCAGGTCATTCAAAAGATCGTTTTCCGAACCATACAGTGCTGCCACCGCGAGCGACGGATCTACTAGATTCCGCTTGCGTCCCACCCGAATCTCCGTGCGGCTCCGTAACCGCGGTGACCAAGCCTCCACGTCATCCATGATGAATAACTTCTGCAGAATCGCTAAATATGTCGAGGCTGTCGCCTTCGCAAAAGTCTCTTGTCCATCCCCAGTCACATCCGCAATCAAAGTGTTTAGGCTCACCGGTGTCGCAATATTCCGCGCCAAGCTCCGAATCAAGCGCTTCATCTTATTAGCTTCATAACTCCCCACATTACTCATATCAATATCATTCTGCACCAAAACTTGTAAATAATCCTTCGCCACCTGCAAGGCATTCTTCTTCTGGCTCTTCCCTCGCACTACCGACATTGGCCAACCACCACGCGCACAAATATAAGCTATCTCTCCCAAGCTCACATCTGAGCTCCCACTAATTTCTCCTCGACCGTCAAACATCGCCTTTAGCGATACCTGTCCATTAGATTCGCCGGATTCATAGAGCGACATCGGCCTCATTGTCAGTCGTGCAATCCTACCAATTCCGCTGTGCCGTGGCAATTCTTCCCCAGGTGCAGTCGACCCGGTCAAAATATACTGGCCCGCAATTCCTTCCCGATCGACACTGTACCGCACTGCATCCCAAATCGGCGGAATATCCTGCCATTCATCAATCATCCTCGGCTTGTCCCCCTCTAATAATAATTTCGGATCCAGCTCGACCAACTCTAAACTCGACTTCCGCACTTGCGGGTCTTGCAGTTCCAAGATGCTCTTAGCAAAATATCTTGCCGTCGTAGATTTACCACACCATTTACACCCCTCTATCAATACCGCACCATAAAAACCCAGCTTTTGCTGCAATACTGTATCTACGGCTCTCGGCCAATATTTCTTACTCATACCCCTAGTGTAGCACACAAATAGCCTACTGTCTAGCCCATTTGTAGGCTATCAATTAGCCCATTTGTGGACTACTCATTAGCCCATTTGTAGGCTAATCTCTAGGCCACTTCATCCGATAATGCGCCTCCGGCTGAGCCCGCTTCAAATAATCTTCCTCGCGCTCGGGCTGGCCAGCATTATGTATAATATATGGCTGCCCCTTACGATTGCGCCTATCCGACACAACACCAATATGATTTCCATGATCAAAAATCACAATATCCCCCGGTTGCCAAGCCGATACGTCATTAGTATCGATCGTCAGCTTCTCAGCATATTCCTCAAAATAAGTCTGCAAATTCCGCACCCGCCGAAAATCAATATTTGTATCAGGCTGCTCTATCCAACTATAAGCCCCTGGTCGCTCCCTGATGTCCTCATCCACCATCGCCCTAAAATCATAGCCTGCCTCCCGAAAAGCCCGCCAAATTGCATCTGTGCAGACCCCTACCTCGTCCGGCGGATAACCACCCTGCACATACGAGCCATCATAACGCGGGTGATTCTCAGCATCTTTCCGCGCTCCCAACATTATATCCGTATAGTCATCAATTCCATCACCATCAAAATCCGTCTCCGCCCGCAATCGTTCAATTCCCAGCTCTTCCATGCTATAAATCCGCCCCTGAAACGGCCACAAATTAAAACTCCACAGCAGCCAGCCCACAGTCACCAAAATCACCACCCCAATTATTAGTGCAACTACCCAACCAACTTTCTTCATAGTATGAATATATCACAAAAAGCGAGGCCTTAAATCTTCCCCATCGCTTTCTTCACCCGCTCAATGTCACTCTCGCGAGTAGCATAACTCAGAGAAAATCTAATTAAGGGCGGATACTGCATTACCTTATCCAGATAATAATGTGCACAAAAATACCCCGTTCGTGCCATAATTCCTTCCTTACCTAATGCTGATCCGAGCAAATGCGAGTCTAGCCCCTCCACATAAAAACTCATCGTCGGATTCGGTTCCTGCCCCACCATTTTCACCTTCGGGTTTGATCGCAAAAACTCATCCAATTCCCTCGTACACACCTCTAGTCGCTTCCGATCTGCCTTACTTCTATCCTCCAGCCACTCAATCGCTGCACCGAGAGCACAAATTTCTCCCCAAGCTTGCAAGCCTGCTTCAAAGATTGTATGCACATGTTCCCTGTTCGCTTCAGCACTCAGTAAGTATCGATCCAGAAAAACATCATCCACCATACCTCCCCCAATAAAATTCTGCTTCAACTTCGGCAACAAGTCTCTCCGCGCTACAATCACTCCCAGAGATGGAGCATACATCTTATGCGCAGAAAAGCAAATCACATCCACCTCCGTTTTCTCCAACATTTCGTGATAATGCGCCATCGCCTGTGCCGCATCAATGATCACCAAACCACCAGCCTTGTGTACTTTTTTCACGAGTTCTGTTAAATTTGCCAACCTACGACCATCAAAATTCGCCGCACAATTCACCACCACCGCAGCTTGCGCAAAATCCAGTTCTTCATCACCATAATTCCCCCGCGCCACCTCGACCAATTTACCCGCGAGCGGCAAACTCCCATCTTCGTTGCGTTTCAGCACAATCCTTGGAATCCCCAACCGTTTACTCATCGCCATCGTAGCAAGAAACGGCGAGTTATGTTCAATATCAGAAGTAATTACTCGTTTTACTACAGTCTCATCTAGTTCGTTCAAAATCAGATTGATCCCATAAGTAGTATTAAGGGTGAAACTTACAAAATAATCTTTACTCTTTAACTTCAACAGTTTTAAAACCTTCTTGCGAGTTGCTTCCACTAGCTCATCCGTCTGTTCACCCCAAGGATATTTCACCCGTTCACCACAAGAATTATGCTCAAAATAATATCGTTCCAGAGCCTCCACTACCGGTCGCGGGCGCAAACTCTGACAAGCCGCATCCAGATAAACTGCCTTCTCCCCTAAATAATCAAAATCGTTCATATACTAAACATTATAACACGGTAACTTGTATACCAAACAGCGGACGGGGAAACTATCCCAACGATGGTAGCTACCCGACGGGTAAACACCTGAGGCATTGAAGTCGAGGTTGTAAGCTTTGGTCGAGGTAGGTGACGAGTAAGAGCTAGCAACACGCGACCAACCGAGGCCAGACCTACCGAAGCTCCTCAGAGCGCCGGTATTGAGAGCGACGTTCCCGCTACGGACGATCTTCAACTAATGTCCGTAGCGGACAAATAAGTCTAAACAGAGGCACTCTAAGACATTACGGTGATCGCGGTAGCAATTGACCCAGTATATCCGGTGTTTATGGAGAAGATACATGGGCAGGCAAAGCCTACGTCTTACTTTTTGATAGTCAAAAGGTTAACGCATCGTTCGGTCCAGATCGTCGTTGGAATGGTTTCTCCGTCCGCTGTTTGGTATACAAGTTGTAAGAAACCTATTCCTCCAACAATCTACAAACCACTGCCACCATCAAACCCTTCTCTCGCGGCTCACTTTCCGCCACCATCAAAGCCAAAGCCACCAGCGCCTTATCAGAAATCTTTAAGTCCCCCTCCTTCGTCAAGCCATACTCATTCATATGCAAAAAAGTCACAAACAGCAGAGACGCAATCCGCTTGTTTCCATCAAAAAACGGATGGTCCTTGATAATAAAATAGAATAAATTCGCCGCCTTCTCCGCCACCGTCGGATACACCTCTTCCCCACCAAAACTCTGATAAATCGTCCTGAGAATCCCCTCAAACTCATCACCACGCAATTTACCAAACATTTCACCCGCATGCAAAACTTCACGCAACCGATCAATCATCTTTACAGCATCTCCTGCCTCCAGCATCTTGCGCCCCTTCGTTCTATCGTTCAAGCGCACAAAACCATCATCGTACTCTTTCAGTACCCGAAAAGTCTCCGCATAACGTGCAATAATCTCCAGCACTCCGTTGGCCTCCCCACCCGCCAGTTCGCCCTGCGCCATCAATCGCCGCACTACGTCCAACATCTGACTAGCCTCTTGCAACTGTTGTTGTGAGAGTTCCCCTAGACGTCGCTCATTTACCGCCACACCATGTACAATGTAATTCCGCAAAACATTCGTCGCCCAAATCCGAAAATCCGTCGCCTTACGCGAATTGACCCGATATCCCACCGAAATAATTGCATCAAGATTATAAGCTTTTATCTTACGAGAAACCTCGCGACTACCCTCATTTTGAACTTGTAAAAATTCCTTACAAGTTCGTTCCTCCTCTAATTCACCCTCTTTATAAATGTTTTTTAGATGTGTCGTAATATTCTGCGATGTTACGTCAAACAGCTCTGCCATCTGCGCCTGCGTCGCCCACAAAGTCTCCTCTCCCGCATTCAAATTAAACCGCACCGTCTTACCGCCTGTTTCGTAAATCATTATTTGTTTTTCCATATTCCTCCACATTTAGCTAATGCCCTCAGCATACCAAACAACCCTAGCTTTTACAACCCCGAGCCCCAACTTGTAATAGCATTACAAGTTCAACCTATAAATAACAGAGGCGATTGCAAAGAATTATAGCTTTAATTAACGTCCGTAGCGGGGGTGTCCGCTTGGACCACGGTGCTTTGCGGCGCTCTGGTGAGTCTGGCTGGGGTTGGTCGCGCTCGGCGGTGGCTTATGGTTCTGCTACCTCGGCTAATGCCTACCCGCTGTACTTTAATCCTTCCGTCGTTAATCCGTCCAACGGCCCAGACCTTCGTTATTACGGTTTCCCCGTCCGCTGTTTGGTAATACTAATTACTCATCAGCTTAGTTAGGAGATGAGTGTTAGTGTATTTCTGCTACTACTTCTCGAAGTCATGACGGCTCGGAGGGCTGAGCCGGGTCCGATTAGCCGTGCCATGCACGGCAATGAGGAGAGGCTCACCCGGACTGAGAAAGTAGTAGCAGAAATACATAGAAGCCATAAGACTAGTTAAACTCATAGGTAAATATTTAGGAAACAGCACATAGAATCCACATTACTTATGTTATAATCAAACCATGATGCGAATAGTTTTCCCCGAATATAATAATCCAATCACTCAAGAAGCTTTAGCGATCTTCAAAGATCCTACTAGGCCAGTCACCGGTCCGCGCTTTGTCAAACCCGAAGACATCACTGCCGTTCCCGCCAAAACCCTCGACGAAGCCTGCCATATGCTGACCGAGAAGTCTGCTGATGCCATGATCGTCGGCCTAGATTATACTTCACGTGATGTCATTCTGGCTTGTCGCGAACATCTCGGTATGGCCACCAACCCCCATACTGACCAAACTTATGATACATTCTCCGGTATGGCCGTCATGCAACGTGATGAAGCCCGCTATATCCTAGCTGATATGGCTGCTTGCAAACACCCCACTAAAGAACAGCTAGTGGAGATTGTCTGGCAAACTTATACTTCTGCCCTCAAACTACTTTCTGATCAACCTCGTATTGCTCTCCTCTCTTTCTCCACTTTCGGTAGCGGCGGCGACGATCCGACAATCACTCTGATGCGCGACGTACTAGCCGAATTCAAAGATTCGGGTCTCATGATTGACGGAGAAATGCAGCTCGATGCCGCCATCAACCCCATGATTGGCTATAAGAAAGCTCCTAGTTCCCTAGTAGCTGGTCAGGCCAATGTCTTAATCGCTCCTGATCTCAATTCCGGTAACTTGATTTATAAAACCTTTGAACAGATCGCAGCTTTCACGGTCGCTGGGCCAATCCTGCAAGGGTTTAATTATCCTGTTTCCGATCTGTCTCGTGGCAGTACAGCAGCCGATGTCGCCTTGACCATTGAGACTATGGCACAGCTTTCGCAATAACCGTCAGACACAGAATCACGCAAAAATCCGCTGGTTGAGCCGGCGGATTATAATTTGCAATAAAAAAGTCCCCCCTAATTTCTGAAGACTAGTTAAACGTTTTAAGGCCTGGTGCATGCACCAGGCCTTCTTGCGCATAATGCGCTAACCCAAACTTTGCCCTCTAGAAAGGAGTCAATATGAAATTTTTCGCTCGCGACCCACATAAGGCCACAGTATTTCAGTCCAACATTCGGCATACCAACAAAGCCAGATCAGTCCACACTGCCCCATACTGGGTCCTTCATCTTCCCTTTTACCTGAAACTATGAATCTTGACTGTTCTACCCATAAACACCATCTCACCTGAGACTGACTAGTGACACAGCCACCGCGATCATCAACAGTGACTATGCCACTATGCTGTCATTTGTTGCAAACCTGGCAACGAGTGCTACTCTTGTTCCGCCTCTTCGCTACTCGTAATTGCCCGCCAAACTTGCCGCCGGTTCTGCTGCGCCTCTTGCGCTCAAACCATCCGTAAAAATGCCGATCTCTGCGTTCATCGTCATGCTCATGCGAGTCCGCATGTCATCGCGAATCTTGTTAGTCGTTCTTGTCAATAGAACCACCATCCTTTCCTAAAACTGGGTTTAATGTTCCATACCACTCTAAAAATCATCGTGGCATGAACACATTTTATTACAAGTCTGAACACCCGTCAAGACTTTTTGCACAAAATTACTGAATTGGAGTGCGCGGTGCAATATTCAGCTTATACGGATCGGTCGGCTCCACACCCTTTAGAATCTCAAAATAAGCCGCCGCTCCCACCATCGCCGCATTATCACCCGCAAACTGCAAATCTGGAAAATAAACCTTCAACCCTTCGCTACGAAACCTTTCCAGGGCCTTCCTGCTCAAAACTTGATTAGCACTCACCCCGCCCGCCAAGACTATCGAACGCACCTCCGGATACTCCGCTAAAGCCATCTCTAGCTTCTCTAATAAAATATCACTCACCGTCTCCTGAAAGGCCGCCGCAAAATCCGCCTTCTGCTGCTCAGAAAGATGTCCCGCTAATTCATAAGACGGGGTCGTAATTGGTAAGCCACATTCCTGCTGCACCGCCCTGAGCACAGCAGTTTTTAAACCAGAAAAAGAAAAATCCAAACCATCAATCTTCGGATGTGGCAACTTACATTTCTTTGCATCTCCCTGCAATGCCTTTTTGCTAATTGCTGGTCCCCCTGGATATGGCAAACCCAAAATCTTTGCTACTTTGTCAAAGCACTCCCCCACTGCATCATCTCGTGTGGACCCAATAATCTCAAATTGGTTATGATCTCGCATATAGATAATCTGCGTATGCCCACCACTCACAACCAAAGCTAAAAGTGGAAACTGTGGTACTTCCCCGTCGCCCAACCAATTAGCATAAATGTGAGACTTCAAATGATGTACAGCATACAAAGGTTTCTTCCACAAAATCGCCAGCATTCTTGCCGTCAAAGTTCCAATCAACAGCGATCCTAACAAGCCTGGCGTGTGTGTCACAGCTACACAATCAACATCATCAACAGTCAATCTTGCGTCATCAAGAGCTTTATGTATTACTGGTAAAATCGCCTCCAGGTGAGATCGTGCCGCCACCTCAGGTATTACTCCACCATAAACAGCAAAAATATCTACTTGCGAAACTACCACATTACTTAGTATAATAGTGCCATTTTCAATTACCGCTGCTGCCGTTTCATCACAAGAACTTTCAATCGCCAAAATCTTCATTTTTCTATTATAACATAATATCATTATTCAGACCATCCAATCACCGAATGGATCCGACTTCGTCCGTAGCGGTGGGCAGGATTTGAGTACTGGATCTCTCAGAAATGCTGGCATTAATAACGTTCAATGGTCCAATATTTCCTCACACTATACTAATCTAAACCAAAGTCGTTCATACAGTTGTGCCATTGTAGAGCTACAGACAATGCCATCCAATACTAACGAACGTCAAGTTGGTTTCCCCGTCCGCTGTTTGGTATACAAGTTAAAAAGAAAAACTCTTTACTTCGTCCGTAGCGGTGGCATAAGTCTTAATAATGGTATTCTTAGGAACCTCGGCATCCTTGGCCATAATCGATCTGCCAATACCGGAGTTTATTCATCGCCTATCTCAGCCCATGCGTATTACCTTAAATTTGATGCGTTAAATGTCGACCCATCAAATAGCAATCAGCGCTGGTACGGTTTCCCCGTCCGCTGTTTGGTAATACTAGTTTGGACTTCGTCCGTAGCGGGAACGTCGCCGTGTACTACGGTTCTGGTTCTGTACGTAGCTCTGGTCTTGATGCTCGCGGTTGGTCTCGTACTGGTGCAGGCTCTGCTTCGGCTACTTCAGCTACAGCTTACAACCTCGTCGCACGTGCCTCCAGTGTCAACCCGTCAGACGGCCCGGTCAATCGTTACTTCGGCCTCCCCGTCCGCTGTTTGGTATACTAATTACCAATGAGCAGAATTTCACTTGACGACTTAGAATTTAGTGTTAGAATGGAAATATGTTTATGAATTAATTACTCTTTGCTTTTGCAGAGAGTAATTTTCACCTTACGGATGATCTGAGTATTTTGATCTTTGATCTCATACTCCAGGGAAACTCTGTCCATACTCACGCATTCCTTTCCTAGAAACTTACTGTTAGTCTCAATCTCGACCTTTAGCTGCATCTAGTGAATTTTGCTCTACGCACGAGTTTAGTACACTTAGCATCCAAATTACAACCCCAAAGGTCGCTTCAGACAAACTTCGTCCGTAGCGGGAACGTCAATCTCAATACCGGCGCTTTGAGGGACTTCGGCCTCAATGGCTACGATTGGTCTCGTATTGCTACTG
>CANOTH010000022.1 GCA_947570505.1 uncultured Candidatus Saccharibacteria bacterium | reverse complement strand
TCATTCATAATCTCAAACCCTCTGACCCGTCAATATTTTTCAGGACGCCACATGGGGTTACTCATAAAGAGATCAAAAGCCCCTTCAATAGAGCCATATAACTGTATGGCTATATCCCAAATATTCTGACCACCTTGTACTTTATATTGTGCCATTAGTCTAAATCGTCAAAATTGGCGTCTATGGCCAGTTGATTAGTGTCATTATTGAATTTAGCTGTCTTTACAATGACCTTATCATCAGCAAATTCACTTTGTATTGTTGCTGCCAATTCAGATTGGCTAAGATCACCATTGGTCCAGCGTATCAGCCCAACACCGCTCAAAGGATAACGATAATTATTCGTTGGGACACATTTTAGAAGCAGATTACCGTTTTGATGATCTACGCGCTTAATATTGAAATCCATTTGACAGGCAGAAAAAATACGAAGATTGCCCGTAAGGTGTGTGACCGACTTTCCAGCAATAGTCTCTGTTACTCTTTCAAAATACAGATAATAAAACTGTTCATCAATCAGTATGAGTTCTGAAGCGTGAATATCTTCTACTGGATTGTTTTGTTCTCCATAAACAGCAGATTTAACCGGGAACCATACGCTTCCCAAAACAGGATTCACAGCATATTCAAAAGAGCCATCGTCATACACTCGTTTGATACGAAGCATGAAAGGCTTATATATTGGTGTGTAATCAATAGCTACGTTAACGCCATCTCTAAGAAGCACTTTCTCAGCAATAAGCGTTGAAACTTCTACCTCGCCATAGAGATAGGATTGCAGTTGCCCTTCCGGCACATCGTCCAGCCATCTGAAAGCTTTCATCAGAGGCTTGTTCGTGGCTGCAAGAACAATATCTTCAGTGTTTATATGAACTTCAATATCTCTGCGCATTATGCACTATGATTAAGAATTTGATACCTAAAGCCATCTACTTTTGAAACAAGCACTTGAATCGAATCACCAGACGCAAGTTCATAATTCACAAGATTCTCGTTGTGATTATAAATGCCTTTCAAAACAATATTTTTAGATCCAGTGCGCACTCTAAATGTCAGTACGGTGCCAAAATTTTCAGGCAAGGTGTTCACGCCAAATTGAGAGGCTACTGATGCTTCCGATGGCAATGTGACCTCTACTTTAGAATATTGAGAACTGGTATAGTAAAGTAAAAATACATTATGCTGAGAGAAATCTATTGTATAACCGTTTCCAGTAAAAGTTAGAATTTTCACTTCTGTGTTTACAAATGCAGGGGCTTTAAGTGCAGCATTTGATGAAATACCATAATTTTTAGTACCGCCTGAGACGTCAATGAATATACCATAATTAGCTTGATCAAAACCATAGCTACCAAATGTGTTGGGGGCATTATTAACGATACGACCTACAGCGGTAAACGCGCCACCCATAGAGCTTGGAATAACATCATCGCCAAACATGACATACCCTTTACTGCCACCAACCTTAAAAAAGTCTTTATAAATAGATAAATTAGCCCAATCAGCACTACTGGATTCTCCACTTGCTGTTGCTGTAACTCCAATATGCCCGTCACCAATTTCAAAACCTCCAATAGACCCGCTGTTAGCGATGATTTTTCCAGTGAAATTAGCTTTACCAGTCTTATCCCATGAAATGTTGCCGGATGCCAACATTCCAGACCCATCAGCGTTTAATTCCCATTTACCCTCGCATTTGATAGATGCTGTTGATATTGTACCGGCAGTAATATTGTTAGCAGAGATTTTACCTGTAAAGATACCATTGGCATCAATATAAGTCGCCGTAGTCATTACGCCATCGGTCCCAGTAATTTGAGTCCATGCCAACTTTACAGAATTGGCAAAAGTAACATTGCCATCTATGTCCCAGCTAATATTACCTCCGGCCAATTTACCAGAACCATCAGCCAATAAGCACCATTTCGGTGCATGAATACCATTATCACTAAGTACCAGGCTATTTGAGAAAGCTGTAAATTTACTGCCTGGGATTAAATCAGATGCACCAATATATATTCGCTTATGATCAAACTTCCAAGAAGCAATTTGGTTAGTGCCTGAGGATGTTAACTTAAAAAGAAGAATATCTCCAACTGAATATGCGGCTAATTCCGCATGGTTACTTGTAGTTATGAGATAAATTCCACCACTGGAAGCTATTTTATCGGTTAATGCAACACCTTCCGATGAACCTAAAACGTTTGTTGAAAGGAATAACCCAGCATAGTTAGTATCATTAACAAGTGCTGCTTTAGAGGTACATAAACGATTTTCTTGGATAGTCCATCCAGCTATTTCACACTTAGATGGCCCCAAATGAACACGGCCTTGCATAAAATCAGCTTCACCGTCGGCATCAATATACCAACGATAGCCACGAATACCCTGAGAGCCAATTGTAATGTCTCCCGATTTGCCTGTAAAATTTCCGGCAGTGTTTACTAAATCGCCTCGCCAAAGAGCATTGACACCAATGTTCCAAGAAGCTATGAAGTTCTTCGATCCTAATCCAAATATTTGAGTGCCTTTATTATAATCAATAATTGTTGGTGAGCCTTGAAGCCAACCTTCTAAGCCATAATGAGTAGAATCCGTGTAATAGATAGCGATACCTCCAGCGCGAGTGATGGAATTATAAAATGAACTTGATAGCGGTTCATTTATAAACATCAAACCGCTCGGTCCTCGTAATCCAAAAAATGAATTTGCTGAATCCAATAATATGGATGTATTATACAATGAATGAGAACCGATGGCCCACCCTCCAATTTCTCCTGATTGAGCTTTTAACTTACCGTCAAAAGTAGCGTTGCCACCTACATCCCAAGTAATATGACCACTGGCAAACGAGCCTGAGCCATCGCTTTTTAACTCCCAAAATGGATTGGTAGCATCAAGAAGATTGACATATCGAATAGTGCCCTCTGACAAGATTTCTAAACGACCCACTGAATTTTCTTTGATAAGACCAGTATTAGAAATATCCCAGCCACCAATCATACCACCATTTTCGTTCAAATGGAAAATTTCAGTTGAACCTAAATTACCTTGTGCAAAGGCTTCAGGAGTACAACCCTTAAATCCATAAATACCTGGGAGATATGGATGATTTTCACCACCGCCAATATATACGCCTGTCAGTTTACCATCACCATCTTTGTTGCCTATGAAAGCATTAGGGGTTGCAACATGGTCTCCAGAGATTTCGGTCAAATTTTTGTCCCATTCCAAAATCCAATCCAACATTGTTGTCTCTCGAACAACTGTATATGAGAACCGAGCTGTGAGCTTTTGACCGGCGTTAGTAATTACTTCAATCTCACGCCAACCACTTAACTGATTACCAATCGAAGTGATACTCAGCTTAACAGAATTACCAACAATCTCTAAGCTATAATCTTGCTTATGTATATTAGAACCTTCTTCCCATAGAGAAGAACCAACTATACTGGCACTGCTAATAGGAACCTGAATATCTCCACAATAAAGAGATATGATGGTGAAAGCATTTTCTAATTTTGGATTATTACCGTAAGGATCAGCGTTTATGGTGATATTAGACGGCTGAAGCGACACCGAGTAGGCATCGCTTATCGAAACGAGTGTTATAGAAGATTTAGCTATCGTCGCCATCTTTGCGTTTTTCTAAAGAATAGTCGAGATGGCGACTGATAGTTGGTCTGGACGAAATTATTCCATCAGAGATAGAACGCTTTTGGCTAATTCTTTAGCATCCTTTCGCCACTGTTGCATAGCTCGCCATTCCTGTGTATGGATTTCGCTGCCGTCAAGGAGGTAATTGTTGGTAATAGCCTCAACATCATCAGCTGAATATCGACCACGAATGATGGCAGCTACTATCTCGCCATAAGTAGGTGGCGTAGCATCAAATTGTACTTCAGTCCAAGAAAAATGACTTTCCTTGGTTTCAGACTGAGATTCCTGAATGTCAAAAGCCAATGTGTAAGCCTTGCATCCGAATTTTCTAATGTAAGATAGCTGCTGGGGAGCTTCATTACCTTCGCGTTTCGTTATATACATGATAGCCTCTTTTTACAGGGTTTAATAACTTCAAGATGACCTTTTATCCAGCAATAGCGCCAGAATACCTTAAACTTCTTACGAAATAAAAATGAACGAATCCCATAAGTAGCATGATGCCGAAGAAACCCTAACAAAGAGTTAGCCCGACATATTTGCCTGAGGATTTCTTGCTTGTCAGACATAGCACAGGCCCATTCTAACTGTCTCATACAATCATAGAAATGACCTACTGTACGATTAGAGAGATATAATCTGCCCGGCTTAACCCAAGAACCCACTACGGGTACACCTTTAGTAACATGCTGAATGTAAATTTTATCTGGATGTAAGATGACATTCAAGTTGTCTTTCAGCCATTGTTCACAAACTATATGAAGATAAATACAACCCCTCTCAGATTTACAGACGAAAACAAAATCATCAACAAATCTTACATATTCAGCACCTAATTTCTCAGCTTCAGCCAATGCAAATTCATCAAAGAATGACATATAAAAATTTGCAAATAACTGACTGGTAAGATTCCCAATAGGTTCGCCGGTCATATATGGCGCATAGAATAAACTTTTGTTATGGGGCAGTTCGTCCCATAGTTTTGTATTACCTTGACGAATACAATCATCCTGAGGGCGATGTCTAATGATTACTTCAGCAAGCCATAACACGGCGTCAAGGTCTCGCGCATAGTAACTATGTGCCGGATCACCCCAAAACGACCAATTCTCTTTGATAAATATCAATAGCTTGTCAAGTAAAATCGTACAATCTATTGACATGAAGAAACCTTTTAAGTCTCCTTTATAATAATATGCGTCTTTTGTATAGTTTTCAGAGACTTTAATGGCATTTTGTGCTACTCGTTCTACACACGCCTGAACACCGAATCCTTTTCGACAATTATATGAGACATCATTTTGACTCTCAAATCGTTGCTCAAATAATGGTTCAAGCCTGAGGCACAGCCAGTGCTGAACAATACGGTCTCTGAAATTAGCAGCGAATACCTCTCGTAATTTGGGTAACGTTGTTATAAAACAGATACTTGTGGTCGGGTTATAAGTGCGGTCATAAACGCTTCTTGCCAGATTTAGCAAGTCCATATCCCACCATAGACGATATAAAATACATTGTGTGCTCATCCGCTTCCGGCGACAACAGTCATCGAAAGCCTCAAACCACCCCTCTGCGTATTCCAAAGGAAGTGCTGCCACTGCCCGCACAACGTTACTGTTGTACTTGTTGTTGTTGTTGAAGTTCCCTGAGCCGAAGTTGACGTTCCAGGCGTTGTTGCTGGAGTTCTCAGTGGAGGCCCAGTGGTTGCTGGCAGTGATTGCGTGTACTATCTTGTTCTTAACTAACGCACGGCCAAGTTGCCGTGTGCCAGTGACACGCCCATTTTCTATAGAAAACGCCCTCATTGAATAGTCGTAACCATTTAATGGGGTCTCTTCCCAACCACACTACTACGCCATTTTGCCAGCTGATTCTGTATTTGTTCAAGCTTTTCACATAGTTGAGGCATCTGCCGATTGCTTATGATGCGCGTGTGAATACTCTTACTTGACCACTCCTTCAGGGTATCAATACAAGTTTTCACCATTCGCATCTGCACGAAGACAGAAGTGAGTAGTTCGTACTTGGAATCATAATCCATCTCATTAAGGGCCAGCCCAATAGTTGTAAGGGTATCGAGAAGCACCTCAACCATACGTTGAGCTACAGTTCTCACCCCAACTCCTTTAGGAGTTCTCTCTGCTATTTCAACGCAATCTTGCAATAGCAGTTCGACAGCGCGATATATGGGTGCGCTTCCCGGATTACGAATGGGTTGTGCCATGATTCCTTAATAGTAAATGGACGAGCCACAATGTATTTCTCTCGTCGGTTTTTATTAAATAATAGTCCACCGCATACAACCTATGTTTGCTATTCGAGCAAAAATATTTGTATGCGGTGGACTTTTATCGGCCGCGTCGAAAGACGCGGCCTGAATGATCCTACTAAAATGCTGCCACTGCCCGCACAACGAAACTGCCGCACTTGCCGCTGCCGCCGTTGCCGAAGTACCCTGAGCCGAAGTGGACGAGCCAGGCGTAGTAGCTGGAGTAGTCAGTGGAGGCCCAGTGGCTGCTGGCAGGGAAGTCGTTGAAGACGCCATCATCTACGCCATGTTTGAAAATCGGGCCAATTCTGGCATCATCCGGATAAGAGGGACCTTGTTTAGAGTGCCAATACATACGAGCAAGTTCCCCTGATGATGGAAGCCACCAGTTATGGGATTTGAACTTATCATTCAAAATTTCACCTTCTTTAACACTCGGCTGGTAAGCATAACAGAGACTTGCTGCCGGATAATAGAATTGACGATAGGCGTTTTTATGGCCTTCAGCAGAAACCACTTCTTGAATCAAATAATTCAAATGGTCAGTTTCAGTCATCGTTTCAGACGCTTGCGGTATCGGGAGATCAACACTTGAATCTTCCAGAATTTTATTTCTGTGCTGGATGATCTTCAATGTCTTGACCAAACCAACAGGCACGGATTCTCCCGCTTTGTAAGATCTGGAAAGGACAGCCAGTTCAGCAGTCAGGTCTTCTTTGCCTGTTCTACCATTGATACTGGAGGCAAGACCGTCTGCGGCACCAGTGTTATTCACCGGATCAACAAAACCATCAACCGTGTCTTCATCCAAGTAGTTGTCAGGATGAACATACCACGGAGAGTTATTTGCAATATTATTCTTCAGACCAGATGAAGTGATATTGGCAATAGACTGAATATCATATACATTATATGTTTCATTGTCCTGAAGTGTAATACTGTTTGATACTCCGTTTCCATCATTGGCCGGATAAAGCCCCCAATGATCAGTCCCTTGACTCTGAGTAGCGACCATTCGACGGTCAGTAGGGTCAAGAGGATTTACATAGAAACAAATACCGACCACGGTTTTTCCAGACACAGTGGGGCCGTAAGTACCATCATAGAACACATAATCTCCAATATGAGCTCTACGAGGATAAAGCCCTATCTCCCATTCTGCGTGGATTTCAGAACCATCCGTCTTTGTCAGATAGCAATGAAGTTTAGTTGTAGGAGCGATTGTGTCTTCATCACCCAACTGACTGACATTCACAACACATTCATCGTAGGATTGGCTTACAAGCGTACTATACAGATTGTTCTCCAGTTCCCAACGGATGCCAACAACATCATTACCATTAGTAGTATTGGGAGAGCACTTGAATGTGTGATTGCCAGTTTGATAGATGAATTGACTACCACTAATTTTGATTGCTGCAATCGGCGTAGAATAGTATGAAATCTGAAGAGGATTGGTAGCAGAATCCACATTGCCCCAATGTTTCAGCCATGAAATTTTATTGGCGAAGTTAGGGCGATGAGCGGTATTCTTCGGGAGTTGTATCTTGCCAGTTACCTCGCTGTCTGTAATGGATGCCAGATAATTGACCATATAGAGCGTTGCATCTTCCCAGTCAATATTCAACATCTTCAGATAATTCAACGGGGCATTGCCAGTATAGCAAAGGTTGAAAATCTCACGGGAATTAGGGATTCCGGCTCCCAAAGAAAGACGCTGAAGAGCAGAGGCTCCTTCAAGAGTTACGGTTTCCAGATTCGGCTGTTGATCGAGAGTTAAAGAACGAAGCGTTGCCGGAAGTTGAACGCTTGTTAAATACTCTGTAGCTGGAAGCGTAATGCTGTTGAAACTTGTACCCCGTATGTCAAGGATTTTGAGTTTCTTCTCCAAAGACAAATCAAGACCGCCTTCCAATGTTGAAACATTGCGTACTATTAACTTTTGGAGTAGAGGCGCAACAATCTCCATTGAAGAAGGTCTAAATTCTGGAAGTGTGTTACCTAAGACTTCAAACTCAGTCAAACGTTCACCCTGGAGGGTAAATGTTCTATCAAGAGCTTTGTCTGTAAAGTCACCGATAGATTTGAGATAATCTATACCATTGATAAATACGTTAGAGTTACCATCCGAATCACCAACAGTAACATCATATCGCTCTCCAGCCCTGATACGGGGAGCACGAGCATTGCCTTCGCCATATTTCAAAGACTGACCTATAGCAAAAGTCGGGTACATCGAAATATGAGGTACAATACTGAACTTGTATGAACACTTGGAGCCATCACGCTTCAAAACAGAGCGGAAGTTCAGTGAACCGGCAGAACGAAAAGCATCTCGACAACTAAACTCTCCATAGCTTGCATAAGACGATATGTAGGCTATACGGCGTTTAATCCACTGAATCTCGCGCTGGAGGGAGTCGCCATTGCTTTGTGTGATAGGGTCTGTACCGTTGTTATACTGACCGTTGACATAACGAGTTCTGGCACGTTCATAAACGAGTCTGGCAACTTCATTGTATGCAACTGCCGGGAAATATTTCTGTACATGGAAATAGTATTTCTCAAAACAGCCGAATACAGTACCATCATCGCTCAGTTTCGCCATTTCCTGAAGAATGGTATTCATATTGGCACGTTGTTCATCAGGGAAGGCAAGCTCTATCTGATTGAACAATGAATTAGAGCCAGAGTTCCAATATGTGCCACCATCAGCCTTAACATCATGTTCCTCAACATCATAAGGCTTATCCATTTTACCGACATTATCGGTGGGGAAGATTGTGTCAAGGTCGTCCTGATACCATCCTATAAGATGTGTGATAGGGTCGATATAAAGGTACATATTTTTACCACGATTATCCGAAGCTGCAATGAGTTTCAGGAAGTTCATGGTAAACAAAGTCTGGGTTAGATTAAAATATTTAGTTATCCCAGTTTTGAATATAGCAAGACGAGCCGCCTTGAACGCTTCATTCTGTTGCGTCCAGTTGGTACCACTCGCAATATTGCCACATTGAGTGTTGATATTGACTTTCGAGTAACTGCCATCTGCAAGTTTATTTATTCCGGCGTTTACCCAACGAAGTCCAATGAAATCATAACGATATAAATCGTATTTATCATTGTTCGCACTCGATTGTGTTAACCAATAATGTTTAGAATTATTGGCATTTACATCGGCTTGAAGATCTTCAATGGTACCCTCGTAATAGTCTATATTGTCAAAAGTCTGGAAAACAAAGTTGTACGCATCTTGGAAGTAGTGAATTTTACTTATATCACCACCCATAAGACTAAATGATTTCTGACCGGCATAGAACCAGTCTTCATCATCATAAGTAACATCTTCTTCTATCCAGGGTACACGACCCATTACAAGATCTCGATCATTATCGGCGCCTTCGATTGCAAGGTGGTCTGGGAATTTCTTGGTGTCAAAACCAAATGTAGCACTATCACCCTTGCCAGGGCCAAAGGTCATAAAGCCGGCAAAACGAGGCTCTGAATTTTCATCATCTTGTATGAAGAACAAGAAGGGTTCTTGGCATACAGCAAAACGACAATGCTCATAACCTTCAGTTTGAGTAATTGATGAACCGCCACAAACGGCTTTATAAAGGTCATTATAAAGAGCGCAAGAACCAAGTTTATGACTTTGCTGAGAAGAAGCGAAATTAACCTTGCCGACATTTTTTGTCGCTTTAGGCATACCGGGGCCGAGCTGGAAGTATTGTCCGTGTACAATTCCAAGCTCATCAGTCCATGTGCCATTACCGCCTTTAATAAAACGAAAATCACCGTTCCAGAAGTCGTACAACATAGACGATGTACCCTGACCTTTTTCTTCCTGTTCGGTCAAAGTGCCACTGTATTCCGGTTTACCCTGCTGGTGGATTACAAGAGTTCCGGGGAACTTATCTTTCTTGGAATCTCCGTATGTTGCGTAGCGACCAATCCACTTAATAACATTGTATTTGGAGAAAGCCATATCCCAGCTAATTGTTGCTCCAGACATAATATCATTTGCATCACGGAAAGCAATCTTTTCAGCTGAACTGTCAAGAGAGGCCATGTAATTTTGACGAACATCCTCTGATGTCAGTGCCTTCTTATAGACTTTGATTGAATAAATGTCAATGTCTGCTCCGTTGGCACCCCCAATACGAATACCCTGGGAAGTCTCAACGCCATTCACATACTGCACGAACACATCTGTCGAGGGGTAATTGAACTCCTTATTGATGATACCGTTCTCAAAAATACGACAATAGTTCTGACCGCTATTTGACATATTGTAGAGAAGGTTCACTGCAACTCGTGTACGCACATTCTCATCATAGCCAATTTCCTGATCTTTGCGGTTGACTTTATTCTGAGTCATAAAGCAAGCATCCAAAGGACGCATCTCAAAACCGAGAGGGTTGCCAGAAGATGTATATGAACACATCTTCAAAACCGCCGTACTCTCATTAGAAATAGCTCGAACCGCAAAATCCAATTCAATAGTTAAAGACGAAGATTTGAGAACGGAATCATCACCGACAAAACCGGATAATGTTTCATAATCAATGATTATTTCACGATCATTAGGAACACGAAGACAGCGGATGCCGTTCTCATCAATTACCCAGCCATCACTCACAAAACCAAAACCTTTGAATTGAGCTGGGACCACCTGACCTGTAACAGCATTGATGATTGTTCCAGGATTTGCCTCAGAATTACTTCTAAGTTTAGGGTTGAGAATAAAATCGGCGCCTGGTACTGGCGCAAAATTCTGGGAGTTATCAATCTCGAATGTGATTTTATCACATAGTTCAGTATTACCCGAATGGAAGGTCATATATGCGCTGAAAGCAGTAACGGAGCTTTCAATCTCAATCATATTATTGAAAGTATAGACAACGCCAGAGGCAGCATTATCTTCTTCCAATGTCAGATATGTTGTCGTTCCTGTCAAATCTGTCAGCGAGAATCTAACCGGGATATTCTGCCCGGAAGGATTATAGACACACCATTTGAACAAGGTTGCTGAAGTCCAATTTGTCAAATTCTTCTGTACCTCATTCAATAACAGATATGGCTTCGTATCAGTAGAATCAGATACAACCATAACCTGAGAAAAAACGTGTTCACTTTCAGCATCCATGCCATCAACAGACAGCCATGCTTCAATTGAATGAACGCCATGAGACATTACCTTTACTGTATCACTCTCAATATCAGTTATATCAAACTGATTAGGAGTTTCAGTATATACCCTTGTTCCAAGAGGGAAACGTACAATGCGCTCACCGCCGTCACCTGAGATTTTCAGATTAAGTGTTTTTGCCACATCACCAGTATAGGTGTAGAGCAACGACATAGACTCTCCGATAATTGGCAACTGCCATTCATTCCTAAACTGAAGGGTCAAAGAAGTCTTTACAACGTTCTGAAAAACGACATAGGTTGTTGTCGCCTGGGTTTGATCTCCTGTTACAACGACACGAAGCTGACACGCTCCGGAGTTAAGCATTGAACTGATGTCGATGTCTGTGTAGTCTTCACTATCTGCCTGTACCGATTTTATTGGCAATTCACCAACTTTACGCCATGATTCATTAGCATTACCTCTACGATAGATAGAGATAACGCCGTCTTCATAAGTGTCAGTCTTAGATTGTGTGACAGGATTATAAATCTGAGATGTGAACCGCATCCTCAGAATCACGTTACCGTCAATGCTGACAAGATTATTTTGGTTGGACGCTGTTGTCAACTCCACGATGTTCATTACCCCTTGTTCATCACTGATAGGAATGGTAATGTCGCAGAGCATCAAATCCTGATTCAAATCAGGATCTCCGAGATAAAGATTATAATCATCACGAGAAGCGAATCCACGAATATGATAATACCCGTCAATCTTACCGGTCATCGGGGCTATAAACCCGATTTTCTTTGTTTCGTGGAGTTTTAATTTCTCTCGGACAAATTTCTGTATGGCCCTACCTGAATAGGGTAAGTCAACTGACTCATCGGAAGCTGTTGGTGGAGTATTGGAAGACGAGCCATTCCAATCTTCATCAAATCCCGATATGTCGTCGGTTCTAAATTTTTTAGCCATATTTATAAATGAGAGTTAATTTTTCCATCCTTCGTTATCCCGCCACGGTTTATCGTTAATCCACCAGCCGGAACCAAAACATGACGAGATTGCAGACCACACGAGTCTGGCTCCGACATAAATGGCCGTGACAACTCGTGAACCTACACGAACTTGACTGACATCTTTATTACCAATTTTAAGCATCAGTCATCAAATATTAGGTACACTGTGTCTGATTCTTTTATGTCAAGTTGCTCAAATGCAGCTTCTCCCTCGATGGTCTTTAATTTTAATCCACCAAGAGCTTCAGAATGATCATTAACAGCATTAACAACTTGATTAAATTCCGCAGCAGTCAATCTCCCACGGTCATTTGTACCGTTATTTTCGGTTTTATCGTTAAAATTGAGTTTTTCTGCCATCGTTTAGAAATATATAGGGAAATCGTATGGAAAACCCGGCGAAAGCATCATTTCGCAAGTGAAATAATCAGAACCAGATATATTATAATCAATAGTAATTTGTTGCTTAGTAGGGTCGATATAATCGCTTGTGCCTGGAGCCCCCCAAAACGATTCATCCTCAACTGGTTCACCATCTACCATATCATATTTGACCCACTTGAACACATAATGCTGTTGACAATATGTGGGATCAACCAATTTGCCCTGATAATAGACATTAGCGGTAAGAATAGTAGAACAATCATTATTCTTAAAGCCAGTACCATTACTTGATGTTATCTCAATCGTATATCCGGCAATAAGCTGTTTCCGAATAGTGAAAGTGTCTGAATAAGTCTTTTCTTTTTTTGTACCCTTATCCATCACAACAAGACATCGAACTGTCAGTTTGTTGGAATCATTCCAATAGTCCGGTGAATCATTGAATGGAAAAATTGTCAAAGTCTTACCATTGTTCTTCCCTTCGGGAAAATCAATCCATTCATAACCTTTGAGGTATTGCCACTTACGATTGTCAACGCCACTGCTAATATTCTCTTCTTCGAGGCTTAGGGTTATATCTGCCGGATCTGTAGTCGGAGTAGCACCAGTTGCATCGCCCAATAAAGTAAATGTATCAGTTCCAATAATTCGTATAGATTTGCTGACAATCTCTTGCTGGGTGTCATCACCGAGATTATCCCAATTCAGATGCACATTTTTATCAAAAGTCACATCGCCTTGTTCATCCCAACTAATTTTGCCCTGAGCTACATGCCCCGAACCGTCTTGATTTAGGGCTAAAGACGGCTTAGCGTTAGGACCAGTAGGACGTGTTGCGATACCCCCTTTACCATCGTAATTCAAACGAAGCAAAGGGTTCTGAATTGTACCACCGATACCACCTCTGTTGAACCATGCACCATAATCCTCAGTGTAATTGAGAACATCGTCCGTAGGCTGATACTGAGTAACAAGACTACCTGATTCAAATTGTGGAGCACTAAACAATAATTCATCCTCATCCTGAATCTGGGTGTCATCAGCTATATCATCCGGATTTGTAAACTTGTCGTTTTTGAACTCATTTCCAAACGCCACATCTGAAACTTCTTTGAATGTAGGCTGAATGGTCACTATCAGTTGATCGGTAATATTAGCTGCTTCAAGCCCTTTAATCTCAAAGGTTTTATGAAGCCTTACCCACTGATGCGTTTGGAGTATATTGATATAGATTGCGCCTAACGATTTGCCATTCTGAAGCAAATCTATTACACATGGTTTCTTAGAATAAGCCCAGAAAGAAAATGTGTAAGTTTTTCCGACCTTACTTTCTCCTTCACCGGGATTAGGATATAGCCATTTGTTCTCCTGAATTATAAGTGAAGTCGCACTTTGTATGCGTATTGTATTACCTACACCAGTAGGACTATTCTCGGTTGAAAGCAATACACCACCAACCGTATTCAGTCCCAAAGAATTTTTGAGAACATTCTTATGGATTTTGCCAGCATAGAAAGACGACCCAAACCCATTTTCATCTCCGGCTGTTAACGTACCAGATATATGAGCAGATTGAGATGCGAAAAGTTTCTGGAGATAGCCTCCATATCCTTCCAATCGGCCAAAGACGGGATCTACGACCCCATCAAGGCGCCCGATACGGGTTTTTGAAGCGTCTTTGAAATTAGCAACACTGGAGAGCAATATGATGTTGAAGTCAGAAATCCAGACTTCTTCATCAACGTGCATAGAACCGAGATTCATCTTCAGGGTGCGAAGATGGCGTCCAGACCAATCGACAGTAATGGCGTGGAAATAATATTTCCATTCATTGCCAAACTGAACTTCTATTGGGTTTTCAGTATCACTTTTAGAATCATTGACATATCCCAAAGTAACACCAGCTCGGACTGTAGCAGAAGCTCTGGCTTTATACGATACCAACACCATATTTGGGTTGGAAACATATTTGTAAAAATCTTGTTGAATACCAGTAAAAGAGGCACCACCAGATTCTCGGACTACATGAAGTACACGATTATGACCATTGCCATCATAAGGGGTGTAATCTCCACTGATAGTACCTTGAAGATAATATTGTGTTTCACAATCAGGATTAGGGGACTGACAAATATCTTCTGGCCAACAAAGACTTTCATTTCGACCAATACCATCAATAACATCCATATAAGGAGCTTGATCATCGGAAGCCGTCAGGTACAAGGCTCCGGATCGGTCCGTATCAAACAGACTGGTTACACGTGCAAAATCAAGAACTTGTCCTTGCTGTGGAGGGCTATCTACACCGTCTATTAAAGCGCCAATAAACCACGGCTGCTTAAATTTTACAGGATTGCCAGTTTCATCTAAGACTGGGGTTCCATCTTCAAGTAATTGGTCAACCAAAGATTCACCGGTTTCCAACACACACATGAGATTATAAACCGACTCAATGTGTTTCCCGGTGTAAACTTTAACTATATTACCGTCTTGGTCTTTTATAGGATTACCCTGCGCATCGGTTTTAATTACTTGTTCAAGCTGATTATCAAAGTATTGTCGGCGTACAATATCGCCGACCCTCAACCCTTGCGTTTTGCATGAGTTGGGGGCAAGCGAGATTTTGTATTTCTTATAGTTGAATACTGCCATTACAGAACTTCTTCTACTAAATCACCCGAACAAGAATCAGTGACCCACCAAGAACCATTGGTAACATTCTGTTTTTGAACTTCCAGCTCATAGATTCTCATCTTTTTACGAACCGTTAGTTCATCGAAGGTCGCATGGAAACTGCCATTAAGTGCATTTTCCAGTATAGCCCAACCTGAACCAGCCATGCCGCTTGTAAATACTTGCGAACTCAGGCTGTGATTGAATGTTGCGTTGCCGGAATGAAAAATCGAATTTCCAACAGCCTCCAGAAACAGATTATTGCCGCCAATCTTGTCGTTGTTATCCAAGAATAGGACTCCATCGCCAAGCTTGGTTTGGTGTTTTCCTAACTTTATGGAGAAAAATTCAGCTTCAACTGGTTTGTCGAAACGGAAAAATTGAGCATCTGTCCCCAATGCAAGTGTAGGAGATGAGAGAGTTGGATTTCCGTAAGGAGAATCAGTAACAACTAACTTAGTAGTCCATAAATACTTAGTTGTATTGGGTACTCCGTTAATATTCTGAATATAAGGCAGCTCAACATTGAAAATCACGCCGTCATCAGAATATAATGATGGACCCGAAGACGGATCGTAGAATGTTGCTCGATTACGAAAAACGACCCCTTTATTTGTAGGGCTATCTGAGTAGGTGGCGATTACCGTGCCTTTGACCAGCTCTTTCACAACATCGGCACCACTCTCTACAGCTGTCGCGGACAAACCTCTGAAAAAGCCTTTACCACTTGGAGTAATCAATGTCGTAAGCCCATCAGCTGTTGTAAAATTAGTCTGAAGGGCTACCGATTTGGTGGCGAATTGGGGGTCTCCAGGTGTATCTGTATCACCTAAGTTAAGCACACGGCCAGGAGCGCAAAATGAAATCACATCATTTGCAGTGGTTCTTGTCCTGATGATATAATGGTCATCGAACTTAATACCATTCTCATACCCCATGATAGTAAGATCGGTTGCCAACCAAAGATGACACTTGCCATTGTCATAGGATGAATAGAGATACCGGTCCCCGTTTTCACCCAAATCGAAACCACGCAGAGCCTTGAATCGGCCATTGATTTCAGTTTCTCCATCGACGACTAAATCTCCATATACATGAAGATCCTTAGTTACCCAATCTGTATTTTGATTGTTACAATTACCCGCATGATAATACTCATGTCCGTCAAACGTAATGCCGTTTGTCCCATTGATAAGTATTTTACCGATTGTTATTTGACCATCTATTTCGGTCGTGCCGGTTATTTTAACATTTTGATAATCTATATTCAGAGTCTGATCGGCTATGAATATAGACTGATGCTTGTTAAACCAAATTCCAGTATCGGCTAAAGACAGCTCTCCATCAATAGAAACATTGCCGGTAATCTCCATTGGAAGCTTAAAATAACCGACAGGCTTATTACTTCCATCATGTGTGATAGTTATGAGTGCTTTCCCAGAATCACCTAATTCAACTCCATAATTAGCTGAAAGGCGCCCGGACATCGAGCCGCCGGCAAGTGGTAGAAAACCACCTCCAGAAGTGCCACTTCCAGATCCGCCAGAACCCCCACTTCCTTGCATAACAGACATGATAGAACTTGCCATATCATAGGCATAGTTCTTCGTTTGAATCTCCGCATAATCAGAAAGTGCCTTGTCAATAGCATCAGAATCAACTAATGGCACATTCGGATCATTTGGGTCATATATTTGATTCCCATGCTCATCAACCTTCATCGGAGGATTGGATGAAAAATCAGGAGCCGCAACATTATTGGCCCGGTTGGTCATATCAACGAAAGCGGTATAAAGTTGGTCCACCATAGACCCTTTTTCTATCTCCGCAATCTTTGGATTTAACGTTGGTGTCGGTTTATCTGCCATTAGTGTTGTACGTTTACTTTCTTAGAAATGAAACCGGAAAGTGCGCCTTTCCATGCTTGAATTTTTGCTTTGGTAGCAATGAATTGAGCAAGATTCAAAGGTGGTTGCGGCCCAAGCTGAGTGGTCGTTTTTATTTGAGAGATCATGTCACAGATGTCTGCTAAAATGTCAGCCAATTCTTCTCCAAGAACCGCATGACTGGTTCCACTATCAGAACCTAAAAACACACCATCAGTTGAAACCTTGATAATCTCGTTTCCGACCTTAACAATAGTCTCACCCTTTTTCATAGACTGAGATGAGTCATCACGTTTGATTAAAACTTCTTCCTTGTCAGCCTTAAAAGTTGTTTTACCCTCGGCGACATCAAAGGCAACACTTTCTGCATTAATAGTAGTAGCAACTTTTTTGCTTCCTTTTTCATCAACGACCTCAGTTTCAATCCTATCTTTAGTATATGTTGTCTGAGAACGTAATCCGGTTTCTTCCAAATCATCAATATCTGGAGAGCCATCATTATCAGGTTCAAATTCTTTTCGTTCTTTGACACCTACAACAATAGTATCATGTGAATCAAGTTGAATGACATCAACATGAGAGTACATAGTCACATACTCTGTTCCTGTTGTTGGCTCTTCGGCAATCATCACATCCGAATAAAGTTTTGGGATGATTACAAAGCCTTTGCTACTTTCTTGGATAGCACTTAATCGAACTGCTGTATGATAGCCTTCAAGTTCGATGTCTGTCTCACTACCAGTAAGGGTGTTCCATTCCTTCACGTCGATGGTACCATAGTATTCATCAGAAGGGTCATCGTGAATTTTAGCAACATATCCACTTACGCCATTTCCACGGTACGTTGTACCGGTACGTGGATTGATAATACCATGCCCAGCTATAGCCTGAATAGCGTCATATATTCGTCTGTTGGCATTGATGCCAACATCATTGATTGTTCTGCTCATCTTCTTCAGAATCAAGTTTTATGCAATATGGCAATCTGATAGTCTGGCGAAAGCCACCTAAACCAAACTTAGTGGTCACTTCATCAATAAAATACATTCCATTTTTTGCCGGATAGTATGGATCAATAAGATGAACTTTAATACCAGATTGAAGCTGGAGATCGCCAAATAGAGTAAGTGAGCCTTCAATTCCATTGGTATGAAAGTCTTCGTAATAGGCAATCATCTCTGCTTTCAATTCATCAGGAGTACAACCTATTTTTCGAGACACATACGGAACCACAGTATATTTGTTCATATCTATCTTTGCTGAAGTTGTAGGCGACTGACCGGCCCGTTGTTTCTTTTTAGAAAGCTTACTTTCATTGACCCAACGCCATTTTGAATCTTCAGAATCGCCCTCTTTCCAATCTGGATTTTTAATAAGCGAGATATGATATACACTGTTATCTTTTTGGAAACATTGACCTTGTACACAAAGAAAATCTTTGTTGGATTGAACAAGAGTTAATCCATTGTCAGCAACATTATAATTAAAATCAATATCAACTGCTGAAGGGAAACCCATTCGTTCACGCTGTTTCAATATTGAATCTTTGCCTCCAGTTCCTTTGGCAAAGTTAAGCGTGAAATAAGAGCGTCCTACAACAATGTATGGTTTCGGAGGATCTTGGTTATAATCAACATACACATAAGCGTAT
>CANOTH010000021.1 GCA_947570505.1 uncultured Candidatus Saccharibacteria bacterium | reverse complement strand
TAGAAGAGTGGGTAGTTTTTGATGATTATAAAGCTTGACTTTGGATAGCTAGTTGATGTCGGAGTGTGCTATAATATAGTTATGGCAAGATCGATTAGCTGGGAAGCAGAAGAATATGTAGTGAGAGATAAAACATCGTGGTGGTATGTGGGATTAGTTGCGGTGGGTTTGTTGCTCTCGGCTTTGGCGATCTGGTTGCAGGCTTGGACGTTTTTGGCAGTTATAGTATTGAGTATCGTGGCTTTGATTATTTATACTTTGCGTCCGCCGCGGATTATGCGTTATACTCTGACTGATTCTGGTCTCACTGAAGGGGAGAAAACTTATAGTTATGAGGATTATAAGTCTTTCGGGATTTTGCACGAAGGTGATAATTTTGCGATTGTATTGACTCCGCGTAAACGTTTTGCTGGTCGGGTGACGGTGTATTTCCCAGAGATTCAGGGTGAAGAAATTGTAGATGCTTTTGGGATGAGATTGCCGATGGAGGAGGTGAAGCTGGATTTGTTGGATAAATTAATAAAGTTCTTGCGTATTTGAAAGCACTTGTGCTATAATTAGTGATATACGTTATGTAATAAGGTAAACATTTAAAGAAGGTGGGCAAATATGAACCAAAACCGTAATAAAGACAACGATTTGCAACGTGCGATCGATGAAATTACACAGAAGGGTGGTGCAAATGGTCCGAAGCCAGCTGCTCCTGCCGCTCCAGCTCCGCAACAGTCTGCAGGCATGATGCCTCCAGCTCAAGCTCCAGCTGCTCCACAAGTTAACACAATGAAGATGCCGCCGCAGGCGCCTTCAATGGGTATGCCAAATATGGGCGGGATGAGTTCTGCTTTTGGTCGTACTATGGGTTACGGTGCAGATATTTCAAAGGTGAAGGAAGCAGCTCTGAAAGAGTTGTTCCCGATTATGGATCGAGTTGAAGTTGAGCCAGAGAAGCGGTTCTTATTGTACCAAGAAATGTTGAATACAATGCGCGATAAGGCAGTGATCGCTCCAGCTTATGAAGCGGCTCGTCAGATTCGGGACGATAAGGTACGGGCTGATTCCCTGCTTTATCTGATTAACAGTATTGATGAGATGTCATTGTAGGATAGATCGTATAAGATATGGTTGAAGAAGGCGTGCGAAGGGTGCGTCTTCTTTTTTGTTCAAAAAATAAACCCCCAGTAGGATCTGGGGGAGGGTGACTATTTAGTATGTTTTGTTCCTTTTTCTTTTGGGTTGTCGAGGTTCTTTGATGGCTTTATGACTGTCATAGCTCTCTAAGATGATGGCGACGGCTAAATAGGTAATAGCTACGATAAATTCTAAGACTTCTGCCCATGAAATGACAGGTATTATACCGATGTAGTAATTAGCTGTACTAATAAAATGGTCATTAGAGACGGTATACACGATTTGTTCTATGGCAGGCTCTCCAAATAAGATGAATTTGCTTTGGTAGGTTTGCTCAAAGTGAAAAATGGTTTTGGGAGAGTGATCTCCGGTATTTAACTCTACATGATTTTTGTCTGTACCCAAGATACAGTGGTAGTCGTTACCTTCTGTATCGCAATAACGGCCGCTGGGAGTAGGTATGACAAGTTCGCTCTTGGTGGTGCCACTAAACTTGGTTTTGAGGCATGGAATATCGAGATTATTCCAGAAGTTAAGCTGGATTTGGAATTCTTTGCCGGGACGTGCGATGAATCCATCTGCTTGCCATTCGGAATTTTTGGTTGGTCGACCGGCTAGAGACACGAAAGGTGCTGAACCGGAGTTTCTTTGGTGTTCAATTCGATTCTTTTGAGTTACTTGTTCTTTGATCTTTTGGCAGTCTTCCCGAAAAGTGAAGATTCGCAAGATAACAATAATGATGAAGACTATACAGGCTGCGTATGCAATAGTTCTTCGGCTTTGGTGGACGATGTCCGAGAGTTTCATATTTTCCCCTCCTTGAAACTTCTGACCTTGTATAGGTCGCAAGAAACATGTACTAAATCTATCTAGTAAGGGACTTAGCACACGAGCTACATTTGTAATTATAACATATTTATGTAAAAAGTCCTAGCATGTTTCTATGCTAGGACTCACTAATGTACATTAGGAAGGTTTAGAGGACGGTAGTGGGGGTGGCCGTTGCTGGTGGCAGGTATAATTCCGCATCGTAGCTAATGCATTTTGCGTCCGGATTATTCTGAAACAAACCGTACATCATTAGCACCGCATCATAGGGAATAGAATATCTGCCCTTAATGGTGCAGTCGACATCGACTGCTTGGTTAATGATGCAATAGGTGCCAGGATTTGTTTGGAAGGAATTGTAAATTTTTGTGGTCATACTGGAATTAAAGAAAGCTTTGACCATATATTGATCTTGGGGGACATGAAGAGAGCCGGTGATCGATTCCGGAGAGATCTGTTTGACCAAAATTACACTATTGATCTCGGGATTATTCTCGATTCCTTGGGTAATTTCCTGCAAGCATTGGCGGTCAATTTCAAAGATTAGATTTTGATGTTCCGCTGGGATCTCTGGTATACCGACGGTCTGGATAGCTAATTCGCTTTGGTTATCAAAAGTGTTCTGTAGCTGGGTGATTTGCTCCCTAGTCAAACTGAAGTAAAAGTTGCCACCCTGACAGTTGAAGACCGCAGCGGATACTCTTTCAGTATCAGGGACAAAGAAAGTAAAGTATTCCTCAGGGGTTGCATTACCGATTAGTAAATCCCGGTGGGATTTAATGTGTTGATGTACGATAATACTAAGTCCGATTAACAAGGTAATGGCGAGGGTGATTCCGAAGTCAAGTTTTTTCTGATGTTTCATGAAGATACCTCCTAATTTAAAATATTAAAGAACAACTGAAGGGGTTGATTTTGGACAAAATAGCGCAAAATTACCCCAACTTGTTATATATTATCACATTATCCTGTTAAAGTCAAGACAGAATAAAAAAGTAACCCCCTTGGGGGCTACTTTTAGGATATGGTATAGGTTGTTTTAGTACATACCACCCATATCTTGGCTAGCTGGAGCTTCTTTCTCTGGAATATCGACGATGAGAGCTCCCATGGTGATAGCAGTAGCAGCGATGCTGGTCGCGCTTTGAACTGCTTCTTTAGTGACTTTAGCAGGATCAATTACACCAGCTTTCTTGAGGTCAATGAGACCTTTTTCTGGAGCCATGACGTTAATTCCCTGGCCTGGCTTAGCTTGCTCGACTTCGGCTAGGAGAGCCTGAGAGTTGAGACCGGCATTTTCCATGATATGCAGGAAAGGTGCCTCTAGAGCCTTTTTGACGATTTTGGCGCCATCGTTTTGGGCTTTGAGACCTTGAGCGAGATTGACTAAGGTTACACCGCCACCAGTCACGATACCTTCGGCTAGGGCAGCCTTAGTAGCAGCAACGGCATCATCGACTCGGAATTTCTTTTCGTCGATTTCTGCTTCGGAAGCACCACCGACTTTGATCACGGCAACTTTGCCGAGGAGGGCAGCAGCGCGCTTTTCTAGCTCCTCGCGGGCATAATCAGACTTTTCGATCTGAGCTTGACTCTGGATTAGAGCAATACGATCCGCGACGGCTTTTTTATCGCCAGCACCCTTGATGATGGTGGTTTCGTCTTTGGTAGCAATGACTTTGCCACAAGTACCAAGGACTTCCATGCCAGCTTCTTCTAGTTTCATACCTTTATCGGTAGAGACCACAGTGGCATCGGTGAGAATAGCAATGTCTTCCATGATGTCTTTACGACGGTCGCCAAAAGATGGAGCTTTGAGTACTAGAGTATTGAAGACTCCTTTGAGCTTGTTGAGTACGAGTACTGAGAGAGCTTCGCCTTCGACTTCCTCGGCAATAATGACGAGGTCCTTACGACCACTCTGGGCACATTGTTCGAGGAGTGGTAATAATTCTTGAGCGCTGGAAATCTTTTTGTCGGTAATCAAGATGAGAGGCTTCTCGAAAATAGCTTCTTGGCGGTTAGTGTCGGTCACGAAGAACGGTGAAGAATAACCTTTGTCATAAGTAAAGCCTTCGACGATTTCCTGCTCCATTTCGAGGCCTTGACCTTGTTCGACAGTGACCACACCGTCCTTGCCAATTTTACTAATGACGTCAGCGATCATTTTGCCGATTTCGGTATCACCGGCAGAAATTGAGGCAACTTCAGCCACTTTGCTATCATCACCTTCGATTTTTTCGGCGGTCTTTTCGATACCTTTGATGATTTCGGCTCCGGCCGCTTCGATGCCTTTGCGTAGTTCCATGGGGTTGACACCTGCAGCAATGAGCTTGTTCGCCTCGCTAAGAATATGGTAGGTCAAGACTGTAACTGTAGTGGTACCATCGCCTGCAACTTTATTAAGTTTCTGAGCGGCAGATTTGATGAGCTTGGCGCCGATTTGTTCGCCAAGGTTTTCGTCGGTAGAACCGAGATCGACAGCTTCGGCAACAGTGACACCATCATGAGTGATTGTAGGGCCACCATAAGACTTTTCGATGACGACATTTTGACCTTTGGGACCAAAAGTAACCTTGACTGCATCGTATAATTGTTTGGCTCCGGCCAGAACTTTGGCGCGGGCTTCAGCTTCGTAAAAAATTTTCTTTGCCATGATTGTAATTCCTTTAATTAATGATGATAAGATGCTAAATTACAGAGGTAATTTTTTGATGAACTTGTAATCGCGTTACAAGTTCGACTTTGTTATAAAGTTGCGAGAATGTCTTCTTCTTTGACGATGATGTATTCTTTGTCGTCAATTTTGACTGAGGTGGTGGAATAATCTTTGGTGATGATTTTGTCACCTTCCTTGACGGTTTTGACATCAGGACCGACGGATTCGACGACGGCATAAGCTGGGGCTTCTTTAGCTTCACCGAGCAAAATTCCAGATTTGGTTTGGGTCATCGGCTCCTCTTTGAGAGCGACGACACGGTCTTGTAATGGTTTTAGCTGCATAATTAACTCCTTTATGTCTCTATGATAGCGCAGTGATTTAGCACTGTCAAGACCTGAGTGCTAGAAATATGAAAAAGCACCGTTTTTAGGCGGTGCTTGAGCAAGCGGCGATGAAAGCTTCGAAGATTCGAGACATATGTTGATTACGAAAGTTACTCTCAGGGTGAAAGCGAGTGGAAAGGTAGAAATTTTCTGAGCTACTTTCGATAACTTCGGCATAGCCTTCGGGGTCAATGGCCGAGATGCGGAGTAGTTGATTTGATTCAGGAAGATTAGCGATACAGGTGCGATGTCGAGAATTGACTTGCAGCTGCTGAGTCTTGATGATATCTCCGAATTTAGTATCTGGCATAACGGTAATGCCGTGGGCGAAATCAACCTGAGGCTGATTGTGGATCTGCGTGTTGACGTTGATAATCTTGGCATCCGGTATCAGGGCCGAAACCATGACGGTTTGTCCTCCACAAAATCCCAAAGCTGGGATTCCCCGCCGATAGATAATGCGGGCGAGCTCATATTCGTAATGGTCGAGATGGTTCCCTCCCTGGAAGATAAAGCCGTTACAAAGACTAAGATAATTGTCAATGAGGGCCATTTCCTGTTCAGGAAAGCTCGCTTTCAGTTGAAGATATACATCGTTATCAAGATCGGGATAATGGGCCGGGAGTGGTATACCGATAGGTGTGGCTCCGAAATAGGTCAAAGCTTGGATAATTTCATCCCGAATCATAGAGCTTGTAGTATGGTTGATTTGAGAATTGGCAATATGTTTGCCAATTACACCAATATATATTGGTCGCAACTTTCATTCACCTCCTTATTGATAAAGTGCGATTGATTGATTGGTTCTGGGCATATTTTAACATGGAATATAAGATTTGGCTAGGGGTGATATCTACTTTGATAAGCGAGCTTTCAAAGTAATTATAATATTCAAAGTGTTTGTAAAATTCAAAGCGACGTGATAAACTCAAAGTAAGGAGAGTGATAGAAAATGAAAAGAACAGAGGGAGACGAAATAGTTGTGACGACGACAATGTCGAAAGCTTATCAGATTACAGTGCCAAGTGTGATTCGGAAAGCATTAGGGTTGGAGCCGGGTGATCCGGTGGATCTTAAGATGGAACAGGGGCAAGCTGTATTGAAGCGAGCGGAGACGCGTGAAGAACAGGTGCGGAGGGTGTTTGCGGAGCTGGATGAGTGGCGGGAGGGTCTTTCAGACGAGACGAAGGCAAAAATTAAGAAGCATGCTGGATGGACAATTAATCAATATCATGACTATTATGATAATTTGCCAGAGACCAAGGCATATCTAAAGGAGAAATATGGCACTAAAGATTAAAGAATCGTTTGATACAAACATTATTTTGAGGTTAATGCTGAAAGATATTCCGGGTCAGTGTTGTAGATTGCAGGATTTGTTTATGCGGGCAAATATTCAGTATCATGTGGCGGATTTAGCAATTACGGAGGCAGTATATGTGATGGAAAGCAACTACCGTCTTTCTAGAGAAAAAATTGTTGATGGGATTCAGAGGCTGTTGCTATTTCCGGGGGTAAATTATAATCAAGAGTTGTTTCGGCGGGTTTTCCCGATGTATCTTGAGCAGCCGAAGCTGTCTTTTAATGATTGCTGTTTAGTGGCCTACGCAGCGCTTAATGAGGCGGAACCGTTGTGGACTTTTGATCGGGATTTGGCGAAGGTTTCGGGGACAGCAAAGCTGTTGGGTTAGCTCCTTGGGGAGGTGGCAAAATTCCTCAGCTGGTAACTGAGGAATTTGGGGCTAGGTTAGAGCTTGATCTAGAACATGCCAGTCGTCAAATAGTTGGACGAGTTTTGAGTTAGTTATTGTTTAGGTTGTTCTGGTTATTCTGACTATTCTGACCATTCTGATTGTTAAAATTGTTTTGACCATTTTGGTTATTCTGATTATTTTGGTTGCCAAAGTTGTTCATATTGCCATTGTTCATGTTGTTCATGTTACCCATGTTGTTCATGCCATTCATGCCATTCATATTATTCATTTGGTTCATGTTCATGTTCATGTTCATGTTGGGATTCATGCCGGCATTGGGATTAACGGCGAAGCCACGTTGAGCTAGTCCGGCATCTCCTTGAGAGAGAATTTTGACACCGTCAATAAAGCCCCAGATTTCGCTGGCGGCAATGAGAGCCCAGGCGGCCCAGTTGAGAAGGTTAAAGAGCCACATCATTTTATAAACTGTCCAGATTGATAGGACATTGGGGAGGATGGCATCACCAATAATAATGAGGGCGAGGCCAGCCCCAAACAGACAGACGTGAATGGTGCCTTTTTTGCGGTCGCCTAGGTACCAGTCGTGTGCGCCGACCGTTCCTAAGAAGATGCCGAGTAAACCGGCGGTGGTTGCTGATTTGTAGTTGTTCATATTGCCTCCTTGCTGTGGCTTAGTAGTGTTAGTACGTATAGCCCTTTTTGTTCGTGAGACTCTGAATCAACTAATGAATGATTAAGAGTATGAAATCATATTAAAACAAAAAGGGCACCGCGAGGTGAACTACTCTTATCAACAGCCACTTGCTTAGTGCAATGACCGCAAAAGGTACTCTCGGTGCCCTGATTGTTCACCGCACTAAAAACGGTGGCCGTCGAATTGATAAAAGTAGTTCATTTTTGATTATAACATAAGTGGTGTAGTTTTTGTCTGCCGTTTCCTAAACTATTTAATAATGAAGAAGTAAGTACCTTAGGTACTCGGCCCGCGTCGCCAGCGCCTGCCGTTGCAGGGCTGGCGCGCTAAACCTCCGACCAGCCTACGGCTGGCTGCGTCCCAAGGGGCAGTTCGTGCGTCCGGACGACCTCGACCTAAGGTACTTACTTCTTTCTGTCAACTTGTATACCAAACAGCGGACGGGGAGACCGTAGTAACGAAAGCTCGGGCCGTGTGAAGGATCGATGGTATCAAAGATGTCAAGGTAATATGCTCCTGTGCTGTTGATGGCATAGTCAGCAGCACTAGCGGACCATCCATAGCCTCGTTCACCAATATATTCAGATTTGCTGTTACTTGGATCGATATCTCCGCTACGGACGAAATCATAGTTAAGATTACTATTGTAGTCAAAAAATAGGTTGCCGTCGAACAACCTAAAAACCTTGTAACTTATGCTTATCAAAGTTTAGGTGAATGTCAAGCTAGGTTGGCCTATTTGCATTTCGTCAGTAGCGGGGATGTTGGTTTGGGTAATGGTTCTCTGAGGAACTTCGGTAGGAATGGCAACGGTTGGTCTCATTCAGCCGTGGCCTATGGGGTTGGTACCTGGGCGGCTAATGCTTACCGCCTCGCATTTGATCCCTCGACTGTCTACCCGTCGTACGGCCCGAACGGTCGTTACTACGGTTTCCCCGTCCGCTGTTTGGTATACGTAGTTACAATAATGAAATTCTTAATACATCAAATTTATGCTTGTTAATTTCTTTTAATTTGTGCTAAGCTGCTCGTATGAGAAAACGAAAGAAGACTGGCAGGGTTGTAATACCGGAAGATGCTATTATTATTGATTTGAGTAGGATTAAACAGAAGGAAGAAAAGGCGATCCGTGAGATTAAGCATCAGCTTGAATTATTACGCGGTGTGGGCAGAATAATTGTAATTACGAAGTCGAGGGAGGTGTTGGTACTATCTGGTAAGTTGATTTAAACGACGTGTTGGGATATAATTGGTTTAACGCAAGGTACAGCACTGCTGGATAGCGGAGCCAGGGCCTTGTTTTTTGTTTTCGTATGAGGATAGTTTTGCGGTATAATGGTAGTATGAGTTTTAAGAGTGCGGTGAAGAAAATCCCGGGATATAATGCTTTAGTAAAACCCCTACACTATGAACAAGCGGTGGCGGCTGATATTAGATATGGGTGGCCGGCGAAAAAGTTACGAGTGATTGGAGTGACTGGTACGAATGGCAAGACTACCACTTGTTTTATGATTTGGAAAATGTTGAATGAAAGTGGACACCGAGCGGGGATTTTGAGTACTGTGGGCTGGGCGACTGGGGGTGATGATCTGCGGCAGCAAGTAGAACATATGACAACTGAACGTGTGGAAGTGTTGAATGAGCGCATGAGAGCAGTGGCGGATGCGGGGGCAGAGTTCTTGGTCTTAGAGGTGACGTCTCATGCTCTGAGCCAATCACGGATTTTAGGGGTGCCAATTGAGATTGCGGTGTTCACGAATTTGGCACATGAACATCTGGATTATCATGGGACTTTGGAAAAGTATCGAGCGGCTAAGTTGAAGTTGTTTAAAAAATCTCGCTACGGAGTGGTGAATGCAGATGATAAGAATAGTCGGTTTTTCCAGGAAATTTATTCTTCTGGTGATATATTAACTTATGGTATTGAGCGAGGTGAGCTGCGTGCAACGGATATAGAGCTGAAAAGTGATGGTGTAGAATATTCGTGTGGTGATATGTTGATTAAGACCCAAATTCCCGGGAGATTTAATGTTTATAATTCCCTGGCGGCCGTGGGAGTGGGTAAAAGGTTGGGGCTGACGAATGAAGAGATTGAACATGGGATTGTGGCTCTTGAAAGTGTGGAAGGTCGGATGACTAGGGTGCGAGAGGGTCAGGATTTTGAGGTGATTGTGGATTATGCGCATACACCAGATGCTTTGGAGAAGGTTTTTGAGAGTATAAAAGGGCATCCCGGACGGATTATAGCGGTGCATGGTGGAGCGGGACAGCGTGATAGCTCGACTCGGGCAATGCGGGGAGAGATTTTGGGGCGCGAAAGTGATATTGTGATTATTACGGAGGATGATTCGCGCGACGAAGATCCGGCGGAGATTGCCCAGATGTTTGTAGATGGGGTAATGAGGCACGGAAAAGTTTTGGGTAGAAATTTGTTCGTGGAATTGGATCGTAGAAAGGCGATTGAAAAAGCGATTGGCATGGCTCGGACGGGAGATTTGGTGTTGTTGCTTGGTAAGGGTCACGAGAAGACGATTTTGAGAGCGGATGGGCCGCATGATTTTGAAGATATTAAGGTAGCGCAAGAGGTTTTGCGGTCTGCCGTTTCCTAAACTATTTAATAATGAAGAAGTAAGTACCTTAGGTACTCGGCCCGCGTCGCCAGCGCCTGCCGTTGCAGGGCTGGCGCGCTAAACCTCCGACCAGCCTACGGCTGGCTGCGTCCCAAGGGGCAGTTCGTGCGTCCGGACGACCTCGACCTAAGGTACTTACTTCTTTCTGTCAACTTGTATACCAAACAGCGGACGGGGAAACCGACCCAACGAACATAGGCATTGGACGGGTAAACACCTGAGGCATTGAAGTCGAGGTAGTAAGCTTTAGCATCCCAGGTACCAGCCCCGTAAACAGTAGCAATACGAGACCAATCGTAGCCATTGAGGCCGAAGTCCCTCAAAGCGCCATTATTAAGGTGAATCCACCCGCTACGGACGAAACACTTGGAGCAACTTGTAATAGCATTACAAGTTCAACCTATAAATAACAGAGGTACACTCAAGTCATTACAAGTTTAATTAACGTCGGTCGGCAGGTTGGTTGGACATTTCTGGATTATAATTGGCAATGCCATCAGCGATAGTAGCTGGTGCAATATTCAGTGCGGTAGCGATAGCGGCAGCACAGGCCATGTAAGAAATGGTTGGTTCCCCGGTCAAGAAGCTAGCCACGGTGAAGGCGCGATTACCAAAAACTAGGCTGGCTTCTGAGCCTTTGCGGTAAAGTTGTGATTGCTCAATGCGTAAATCAGAATCTGAAGAAGCTCCGTAGGTGATGGTCTCGTTAGCACCTTTGAACCCAGCGAAATCTAGGTAATGTGAATCATCACGGTTCAAGACGACTACTTCTGGCTTCATGCGAAATAGAGTTGATTTGGCTTCGAGGTAAGTATTGAGGTCGACATCAGTAAGTTTGGATGGTATGAAATCAGTCAATGCGGCAGCATAGATTGGCAGACCATAGAAAGTGTCCTTCTCTAAGGCGGAGGCTGGGGTGGTAATGATAGCATAAGTAGCTTTGGCTTTCCATGCGTCATTGAGGAATTTGTGCAAGAGTGAAGCTTTGATCTCGCCGTCAGAAGCGAGGATGGCGGCGGGCTGGCTGGCGGCCTGAAGAATTTCGTGGAGGAAATAGGCTACGGTGGATTTGCCAGTCGACCCAGTGATGCAAATTAGACGTAAATCACGAGCGGGATGTCCATAATAAGCAGCGAGGAGTTTGACTTTGGTGCGTTCAAGATTAAACCGTTTGTGTTTCTCTGCAGATTTCGTATTACCTTCCATAATAACCTCATTGTATCACAGATTCGGTAAAAAGTTAGTTTTCTTTCAAACGGAAGGCGATTTTCTTGCTGGAGAATTGATCGATAGAGAGGAGGAAGGCTCCCGGAGCAGCCAGAAACATGGCAGCGATGATGCCGAAGCAGGCCCAATTTATTCCCAAAAGAATGGGAGGGTGCGGGGAGGCGAGAGGATAGAATTCCGTTAAGGTGGTTTGCAGATATTGCCAACTAATGGCGGTAGCTAAGCCGGCTAGCAAAAGGGCGAGGATGATGGCAAATAGGGCGGCTGAGAGACAAAGTTCAAGCAGATAGGCGAGGTAAATAGCGAAGATTTGCCAACGTGAGGCACCGAGGGAGCGATAGAGGGTGATGCTCTGGCTACTTTCCGCGATGAGATGGGCCGTGGTAAAAGTAAGAATGAGTATAGCGGCAACAACAAGTATGATGAGGAGTGGATGTAGATTATGTTTCATGGTATAGAAATAATCATAGGCTGACATTTGATTAGTATAGAGCTCGGTGTTGTGATAATGTTGAGGTGAATAATTAAACTGTTGCTCATCGGCTAAGCGATAATATTCGTAAGCCTTAGCATAGTTATGGAAGACGATAATGTATTGTGGTGTAAAATTGAGGTTATTAAGATCTTGAGGATTTGCTTCTTTTAATTCCCCGCCATAGTAAGTGGCGCGTTCGCGGATAAGTTCGGGGCGGCGACCATTATCGTAATCACTGGCAATGTAGATCGTACCAGAGGTCGGTTCGCCAGCATAGCGCAAAGTGACATTTTCTAGACCCTGGATAATGAGCTCGGCGCTGAGGATGAGACTAAACAAAATGCCAATGACGATAATACTAGCAAGACTACGGGTGCGAAAGCCGGAAAAGTTAAGATGGGCGAGATGGATCAGGTCACGAAAATGCATGAGTTTATTATAGCAAAGCTTTTGATGGTATAATAGATTTAACGTGGAGAGGTATTGATGCGAATTTGGGATGCGATGTATTTAGGTTGGGCTAATCTGCGGTCACATTTGGGTCGTAGTTTGTTGGTGCTGGGGGTGATTAGTGTGCTGTTTTGTCTAATCTTTGTAGCGCAGCTAGGATTCCAGGGGTTAGAAAATCAGTACATGGCGGCTGCGGGGCAAAAATCATCCGGTAAAGTGGTGATTTTCGCAAATGCGGTCATGGATAATGGTGAGGAATACGTTAAAGTTGACCCTGAGATGATTAAGCAAGACATTGAGGCTAATGGGGGCATGATACTGGGTGATGTGCAAGATTACATGGTGGGTGGATATTTTGCTTTGCCGGAGAGTTTGATCGGCGAGGCAATTGAGGTGTCTTTGTCACAGGTCTCGACGGTTAAAATGCCAATATTGTTGAATGCTAATGAGGCTTTAGGCTTGGCGGAAAAGGGTTGTCCGCAGTATTTTAAAAATGCAGAGAGTAAACGGGAATTTTATCTTGATTTGCGCGAGAATGTCATAGGGCGAAGTTTTGAAAAAAATGGTATGGAGTATGTGGCGGTAGGCTTAGCTCCTGGAGGGATGTGTACAAGTAATTTGTCTTTCAGCGGGCTAGATCGGAGCAATAATAGTATTTTGAATCCTTTGCTGGAGTATCTTGCGGTGGATGGTGGTGCTTCTATAGGTGTGCAAGATCAGCAGAGTGAACCTTATGATGATTCTAGTGAATTGTCGGGTATAATAGCGGTTTTTGATAATTCGAACGAAGTTTATGAATATATGCGCCATGGTCATGGAGGGTTCATGGGGATTGAGTTGCCAGGACAAGACGTACAGTATAATGTATCGGTAATAGCGGGGATGTCACCAGAGATGGTTTATTTATTTCGGGTGATGCATTTGGTGATTAATATTGGCTGTGCGGTCTTGGCGATAGTGGGAGTGATTGTGGTTATCTTTACCAGTATTCGTTTGGTGGATCAGAATCGGCAGACCATGCAGCTTTACCGGGTTTTGGGAGCTACGACGGGTCAGATAAAATTAGTTTATGCTTGTTATTTCTTGGAGTTGATGATTGGGGCAGTGATAGGGGCTTTTGTGCTAGCAAGTGTAATTACAGTGTTATGCAGTGTGATTAATCAGACGAATTTGGAGATATTATTTATGACGGGATTTAACTTAAGTGAGGCCCCGAGGGTGGTTCTGTGGGGGATGAATTGGTGGGTTGTGGGATTTGGTTTTATAATGCTGATGACGGTGCCGTCGTGTTTGTTCGTGAATCGAGGAAATTTTAGGCATAGATGACTTTTGTGACAAAAATAGTTGAAAAATTTGGTTTTGCGGATGAAAATGCTCAATAATCCTATTACAAAATGAAAAAATGTGGTACAATATAGGTGTTACGAGAGATCGTAATGCTCATTTTCATTTTAGGTGGATGTCGGTAGCGTTATGCGTGAAAATATCCACATCTGTGCCCGTAGCTCAGTTGGATAGAGCGTTTGCTTGCGGAGCAAAAGGTCGTTGGTTCGAATCCAGTCGGGCATACCATATTGGCAAAATCGGTCTCTTCGGAGCCTTTTTTGTTGGTTCTATATCTGTAAAATGGGCTGATTTTCGGGATGTAAACTTTTTTATTTGCGTCCACGATAAAACCGTTTGGAAAGAGCAAAAGTTTACACTTTTTAACTTGATTGGGTTGGAGACTGAAAAACTGACACCCTAAATTATCGGCAAATTCTAGAGCAAACCGCATAAAACGTTCACGATCGTCATTACGGCTAGTTTCGATTTTCTCGATTTTAGCTTCAATATCACTGATTTCGGCAACTCGTTCTTCGACCTTGCGTTCAATCTCGGCGAGGACGGTTTGGTTTGAGAAGTTACCGATAATTATCTAATAAACGCTCTTTCTCTTTTCTGATATTATCGGTTTGGGTTTTTAGTTTGATAACCTCGGAAGCCTTATTATCTTCTTCTAAATTCTAAATCTTACGCAAGGCTTTTGTTAACTTAGTTCTGCCTTCGTTTGTCATTTCTAAGTTAGATAATTCGTCTTGCACCTGCTCGTGTAGATCAGTTTTGTTAATTTTATGAACCATTTGCCCATGATGCCAGAGGTCAAGCAGAAAAGCTACATAATCATCTGCCATTTCTTCATTAATTAAATTTGTTGGCTTTTTACTGTCTTTACTGTCTCGTCATGGGAATTTTGACGGCTTAACAGAGACCGCATGATAAAGTAAACTCCTCATCAGATGTAAGGTCTTCTCCCCGAAGCATTTTATCGTGAATTTCGTTCAGTTTCGCTCTGTCTTCGGGTAACCTCTTTTTATCAGGAATACGTTCCAACTCCAAAATAATCGTCCTATCAAGCAAATCAGCTCTCGCAATGAACGAGTTAATGCCATTCATCATAATGGCTCTCTTGGAGACGAAAATAGTCTCATCATCATCAGTATATTTAGTGCGACGAGAAAATCCGTCTTCTGTTACGAGCTTGCAGAGCATATCCGAAACTTTGTGGGTTAAACTTGATAGGTTATCGAAAAACAACAACAAATGTTTATCGGCAACTCTCGATGCTTCCTCTTGGTTGCTAGGAGTACCGTTGCTTGGAAGTCGAGACGGATCAACTAGCTTTTTAAGCATTTTCATCGGTGTAGTCTTACCAGCTCTTTGTGAACCAGTTAAAACTAGAACTGGTTGAGGAAAGGTTGGAATGAACGCAGAAATTGCGAACACTAGAAATAATGCCCAGTCCTCATCCGAGCTAATGTTGATAAATTGCCTTAAGGCTTGAATATCGCCATTTTTGTTTGGGATAATCTGTTTTTCTTGGTGGTCGCATGGTTTGAAAAGAATTGGTGGCTTCTCAATAATTTCCCAACCATTTTCGTCGACTCGGACAGCTGAACTTCCGAGGTCGTACCAAAGTACATTGTTTACCAAGCAAGAACGAACCTCTAGTTTTCTCTCACCAGCACCTGAATAGAGGGCGACACCACTAAGGGCTTCGCTAATGTCTTTGATTTGGTTATTTTTTAGGGCAAAGTTATATTTACCATACACATAAGCACCTAGCCAACTCTTGAATTTTTTCGACCTAATTCGGTATAGCTCTGATCCATTGTCATACGGCGAGAACCAAGGCTCATCGTATTGATCATGAAATAAGATATTTTGCTGAACTAACTCTTTTACGAGATGGTCAGTCGTTGGTGTTTGATTTTTGTTGGTTTTGGAGTTTTTGGTTTTAGCATCTTTTTCTAGCATCAAAAAAGAGCTTTGTCCTGACATTGTTATCTGCCTTTCGTATGCTCGCTTGCTATAAAAACAAGCTTCCCCAAGAGCTTAATTTTAATATGGCAGTTGGACAAAAACATTGCTAAATAAAAACGCAAATAAGTACCAACTATCATATTAGCCCTATGGCAGAACCTCCAAAACTATCTAAAGAACCAATTGGTATCATTTTGCGGTATGAGCTTCTGAATGTCAATAGCTTTTAAGTTCGCAAAATTTCGCAGGGTTTAGACTAACCATACATAGTTGGTTGGTTTGAGCCTTATCGCTTGTTTAAATCGCTTGTATGTCGCAAATATCGCATGGTTTTTCAGCGACTTCCCCATTACGTCTAAAAATAGACTTACTTTAACTTAAATTTTATGATATAATGACATTATGCGAGACTAAAATATTTCTAATTTATTAAAAGTAATAGGAGTATTTTATGTTGCAAATTTCTAATTTGAGTTTTTCTTATCAAAACCAACCACTTTTTGAGAATCTAAATTTGATATTAACGGACTCGGAAATAGTAGGAATTATTGGTGATAACGGTGTCGGAAAGACAACTCTACTACGACTGATTGCTGGCGAATTAAAACAGGATGATGGCAGCATAAGAGTGTTAGGTGCAGTTGGATTTTTGAAGCAGACACAAGATGATATGGAAGAAAAATCCGGTGGCGAACGCACACAAATTCGACTTGCAGAATTATTCCGACAAGATCCAGATATTATGCTACTAGATGAACCGACTAATAATTTAGATGGCGAAAGCAAAGCCTGGCTGTTGAGAAAACTGCACGAATATCATGGGTTGGCTCTGGTGGTTAGCCATGATCGGGACTTTCTTGAGAAAGTGGCTGATAAAATCGTCTATCTACACGGAGGCCGAGTCGAAGTCTATCTCGGCAATTACGCAAGTTTTTGTGAACAGCAAGCACAAGCACGGCACGAACAATGGCAAAGCTATGAACGGTCGAAACGAGTAAAAAAGAAATTGGAACGACAGCTTAAAGATGCATCTGATCGAGCACATAAAAGCAATTGTAGGAATTATAACAAAATAAGCGATGAATCAAAGCTGCGATACAATGGCCAGAGAATGGCGGCCCAAAATAGCGCTGGAAAGGTTTTACATGCTGCGCAAAGTCGAATTGCACAAATCGCAACTATTGAAAAGCCAGTAGAACGAAAAACTTACAGTATGGAAGTCTCGGCTAGTTTCCTGCATGAGCGGAAGTTGCTAGAAGTAGTCAACTTATCGAAAAGCTATGGCAAGAAAAAGCTGTTTGAGGGTTTAAATTTCGAAATTCACACGGGTGAGTGTATACGGATTTGTGGGCGAAATGGTAGTGGAAAAAGTACACTATTTCAGATAATTTTAGGTAAAAGAGAAGCTGATAGTGGTGAAATTTGGATTGCACCGAATATTGAAGTCGGTTATGTTTCGCAAGACATAACAGAGATAGACCCAAACAAAAGCTTATTGGAGCAAAGTGAGAATTTTAATAAAACAGAGGTTTTTCGTGCTGCAGCAACCTTAGATTTTCTACCGCAAGATATGTATAAGCCGATAAGCAAATTATCTCGCGGGCAGTTAACGAAAGTTTCCATTTTACGACTAATTCTTCAACCACTTGATCTTGTAATAATTGATGAACTTACGAATCACATTGATATTCGTACTCGCGAAAATATTGAGTCTGCACTTAATAAATACCCTGGTGCTATGCTAATAGCGACTCACGATGAAGCTTTTGCTCAAGCAATTAAGGCTCATCAAGAAGTGCACTTAAATATGGTTTAGACGGTCTAATTAGGTAACAGAAACTGATTTCCCACACCAGTCAATTTTTACGTAAACTATTTGCTTACGTGAACTTCTCTCGTGCATTATCTTAACTAAGTCTATATAATCATCATAATTATTTAGGACAGTTAAGGGGTTAAATGGTTGAGAAAACTACTGAACTACTCATTTTCTACCGTTACGAGTTGGTTCGCAGGAGTGGCAAGTACAATATGATTACGGAGGCTAAACTCGCAGCTAAATCTGCTGGTTTAGATACGATTACTCACCGCAAGATTATTCTTGAATATGAGCATTTACGAAGAATAGCAGAGATTCGCTACGGCTTTATGGATCGGTTCATGAGGGCTTACGGCAGATGAGGCTTCTAAATTACGAATGTCAAACTGCTTTTTGGCAAGATTTTAGTATTGCAGAGAAATTTGGTAAAGAAGCCATTATCGACACCTACAAAAGGGCTAGAAAAGAATGGGGTAAAGATAAAATCTACGGCACAGAACTTTCTATGGTGCTTAATCGTAAGTGCTGGTTTCATGACGGAGCTCAAAATATGGAAATCAGCCAACTCTACTCCAAACTATGGGCAGAGTATCATGACTTCGTACTTGATAATTGGGAGGGAGAAAATTTGGCTTATTATTTGAGGGTTACTAACTAATAACCCAGTTACCGTTAATATTTTGGTTCTTCCTATCTTGTTAGCCCAAAGTTTCGGTGATATACTATTAGCAGTGTACCTCCACTTGGGCGATTATGAATTATTGAGAAGCCAGAGATTATAATCTGTAAAGAGAATATCTCGCCACCTATCGAGTTCGGTCTCTATCTCATTCATATCAAAATCGCAACATTTGCTGGAAATAACAGGGTTAGAATCTGTTTTATTGTGTAACATTTTACTCCTAAGGTATACCAAATTTTGAGTTAAAAAGAGCTATTTTTGTTTTTCAAAGTTTCGTTCATCTTAAGATGTGCTTCAACTTTTCAAAATCAAAACTAGCTCTTTTTTAATCTCAAAATTCCTAGTGATATAAAGCGGAGTTGTTCTATTTTAGTTTGTTATTGAGTGAAGTGAGATTACTTTTCCAGTCGGGCATTAATGTAGAATGAGACTTCGTCCGTAGCGGGGCCGTCGGTCTTGATAGCGGCGCATTGAAGCATTTCGGTATTAATGGCTATGCTTGGCCACGTACTGCAGCTAAATATGCTTCAAATACTGATGCTACTTCTCAATACCTCAGATTTGATAATGAAGAAATACTTACAATCTATGGTGCTTATCGTTGGACCGGTTTCCCCGTCCGCTGTTTGGTATAACTAGTTTCTTTTAGTCTCTCACAGAATAGGAACTAAAGAAGCACTATACTAGTATTACCAAACAGCGGACGGGGAAAGCGGACCAACGATTGATGTTACCCGACGGGTTAACCCCTGAAGGATTGAAGTCGAGGTAGTAAGCATTAGCTGGGCCATGTGACGAGTAAGAGCTAGCAGACCGCGACCAACCGAGGCCAAGGTAGCCGAAGCGCCCCAAAGCGCTATTATTAAGATTAACCCACCCGCTACGGACGAAGTAGGGGAAATTAAACTAAAACTAGCTTAATCTTACCTCTGTTACTTTTGGGTTGAACTTGTAATGCCATTACAAGTTGGAAAGATTATTGATAGAGCATGATGATGATTTCCATTTGGATTACTCTATTGAGAATCTCAACTTCTCTGAAAATTATGTTATAATGATGGTATGTTTGGGAGGTTGAAGGCAGACAAAACTCACTCGCGTAGCATTGATGGTATGCGGAATCTGGGGATGCACGGCGATGGTGCGATGATTTTGGATGCGGGGGCTTTGCCTTGGAAGAATAATGCCTTGGTGGGTGCCGGAGATCATGTTGACCAAAGGGTCGAACAAGAACAGTTGCAGGCTGAGCGCGAACAGAGTCGCATTATCAATTTTTTCAGTGCCGATAAGGCTGTGGTGGTGTCAGCTGAAGAGATTGTGAATTTGGGTTCGAGGAGTCTCCGAGAGTTGAAACGTGAGCGAGCAAATGATTTACGTCGGTTAGCGCTGGAAGAGACGGAGCCAGTTTCTACTCCAGAACAACGTGAACTATTTTTGGAGCGAGTGGCGAAGGGTGAGATTACGGTGCAGGACGAGACGAATTTTTTGCTTTTGATTCGGAGTCCTCTAAAGATGCCAGATATAGGACCAGAACGAATGTTTGAACATATTGCTAGTGACCCCCGACAGAAACAAATTCTGGCGGTGGCAGTGGGCTTGAATGCTCTGAATTGGCAGAGGGTGGATCAGGATGCGATGGTTCGAATCTTGAGTAGTGTGCAGGCTAATGGTGATGATTATCGTACACCAGTAGGATTTGCAAGTCTCAGAGAGCATTTTTTGAGCGGGATTCGTCCAAAGGCTAGCGAGCAGGTTTATCGGCGGTATGTGCAGTCTATGGATGAGCTGGAAAAGCTTTTGTATGGGCAGAGAATGAATTATTATAAACAGTTTGAGGCTCTTCGACGTGAGATAGTGCATTTGGCGGATCATTCGGTGGTAGTGCAACAGACTCGGCCGCGAGCAACAGTGCAATATACACATAAGGGTTTTGAATTGGTGACTGCGGAACGTTGTAGCGAAGTGTTGGGTAAAGTAATTATTGATGGTGATACGTGGAAGAGTGGTCAGTTGGAGCAGCATCTGGGTACTCATAGTATTGCAGAGGCTAATTTGGGTCCGCATTATGAAACGCAGTTGGATCGGGACAAAATTTATTTGTCGGAAATGTTTCAGCTTCCAGGAGGCTATTTGGGGGCGCTTGGATTCGTGGAACAGGATGGGCGCATTAAGGCGCGGTCGTTTTATCGACATAGTTCTGAGGTGCTATGGTGTTATTTGCCAGATTATATTAGACGGAGCGGAGGCGGTATAGAACGGTATTGTACGGGGTATGGCGAGAAGACGGTTTTGTTGCCAACGGAACTGCAAGAGGTGTTGATGCAGATTGAGATGGCGACTCGTCCCCGGAATTTGACGAACGAAGTTACAAGTGGTGGAAGCTATTTTGAGCCGGAATTTTATTTAGCGGGTACAGCTTATGGTTATGATTCTCTGCAGGAATACCAGTCCTTGTGGAGTTATGGGCATTTGAAGGGTGATTATTATCAGGAAGTGTCACGGGATCCTTTGAATCATGACATGGGTGTGGGTGATTTGGGTCACAAGAAGGCTCCATATACTCTGAGCATTGATCATAGTAGGTCGCCGAATTTTAATCATAAGATAGCTGAGTTTGAAGTGATGGTGGCTGATTTGGGTAATGTGAGAGTGGAAGGATTCCGGTCCTGGGATGATCAATATAATTGGTTGTTTGCTCGTGACATGCGTGAGCGGGCCTGGATTGAAAATGTTGAGGTGTTGTCACCTTTGACCTCGACGGGATTAAGACGCGATTTTGTGATGATGGGTGATTTGACGACTGCGTTGTATGAGCATACAAATCAAGCTGGAAGCTATGGTGATCGGAATGACACGAAGGGGGCCAGGCAATGTATGTGGCATAATTATTTAAGTAATGTGCCGTTGATTAAGGAATATTTGCAGAGTTAGTCCCCTGTCCGCCGTTTCCTAAACTATTTAATAATGAAGAAGTAAGCACCTTAGGTACTCGGCCCGCGTCGCCAGCGCCTGCCGTTGCAGGGCTGGCGCGCT
>CANOTH010000020.1 GCA_947570505.1 uncultured Candidatus Saccharibacteria bacterium | reverse complement strand
ATAAGTTATAGAACTCCCTCAGAAATGTTGCAAAGGTTGTGAGGGGTGTATGTAGGAAAGCGCATGATATTGTAAAATAATTGACTAATAGAGATGTATATGATAAGATAAAAAAAGTAATTTAAAAATGCAGCATACTAGAGCAAATCAAGGTAAGGGGGCAATGACATGGAAAAAGAAACCAAAAGATTCTATAGGTATGATAACGCAACAGAGCAACGCATTAACGAGGAAGGCTATGACTGGTTTCGCGCGGGAGTTGTAATTATGGACAAAAACAAGAAAAAAGTCTTGGTAGTTCAGGAGGCTCACGGTTGGATCCGAGGATTATGGAATATTCCGGTCGGCCACGTCAAGCGCGGGGAATCAATTCTCGACGCAGCCAAACGCGAAGCTAAAGAAGAAAGCGGCTACACCTGTGCGCTTGCAGGTGTATGTCACATCGGCCAACGATGTGACGATGGTAACCCTTATATAGCAATCATTTTCGTGGCCGAGGCGAATGGCCATCGTACCGAAGTTGATGAAAATGACATCCTAGAAGTGACCTGGAAGCCTATAGAAGAAGTTTTATGGTTAGCACGAACTGGTCAGGTACGTAACGTTGACATGATGCTCGAAGCGATTGATAATGTCAGGGATAACACCATCGGGCCACTAGAGTTGGTCAAAATTTACGCGCCGCGCTAGCACATTACGGCTCCCATCTACAAATAACAGATAGGAGCCTTTTTCATGACCTTAATAACTAGCACTCTTGACATGAGAGTGCTAGTTTGCTACAATAGGCTTAATTGGCAGTCTTGACACATGATTGCTAATGATATAACATAGAATTAAGAATTGTATTATTTAAAATTCGGCCATCGGTGTTAGAGTAAGTGCTCTTTGCAGGAAGCATCCGCGACCAACGGGGAGCGGGACGAACGAGTAAGCCACCCGTAACGACGGGCTGGCACGAGTGCCTTCCGAAAAGAACAATTACCCTAACACCTCTGCCCGTATATTTAAAGAAAGGAATTATCATGTCAAAGATTATCGGTATTGATCTTGGTACCACCAATAGCGCTTTCGCTTATATGGTGGCCGGCAAACCTGAAGTCATCACAAATAGCGAAGGTGATCGTACTACTCCATCAGTCGTCGCTGTGACTAAAAAAGGTGATCGCTTAGTAGGTAAAGTTGCTCAGCGCCAGCGGGTGACCAACCCAAAGAACACTATTTATGGCATTAAACGTCTCATCGGTCGTAAGTTCGACGACAAAGAAGTCCAACGCGACCTTGATATCATGCCTTATAAGATTGTCAAGAAGGGCAACGGTGTCGCTGTCGAGATGGATGGTAAAGAATACACTCCAGAAGAAATTTCTGCCATGATTCTAGCCAAGATCAAAGCTGATGCCGAAGCCTTCTTAGGCGAAAAGGTCACCGAAGCCATTATCACTGTCCCGGCCTACTTTGATGATTCTCAGCGCCAAGCCACCAAAGATGCCGGCAAAATTGCTGGTCTCGAAGTTAAGCGTATTATTAACGAGCCAACCGCTGCCGCTCTAGCTTATGGTCTAGAGAGCAAAAAAGACGAACAAATAGCCGTTTTCGACCTTGGTGGTGGTACCTTCGATGTCTCAATCCTAGAGCTCGGCGATGGTGTTTTCGAAGTTAAATCGACCAACGGTGATACTCATCTCGGTGGTGAAGATTTTGATAATATTATCGTCAACTTCCTGCTTGAGGAGTTTAAGAAAGAATCTGGTATTGATATTCGTGACGATGCTGCCGCGATGCAACGGGTGAAGGATGAAGCCGAGAAGGCCAAAAAGGAACTTTCCAGCGCCAAAGAAGTAGAAATTAATCTTCCGTTCTTGACCGCTGATGCTGACGGCCCGAAGCACTTCGAGTATACTCTTACTCGGGCCAAGCTCGAAGAGCTAGTAAAGCCTTTGCTTGAACGTTTGGCTGAGCCAGTCGAGAAGGCCCTAAAAGACGCTAAGTTGACTGCTAAAGACATCGACGAAGTCGTGATGGTTGGTGGTATGACCCGTATGCCGGCCGTAGTTGAAGAAGTGAAGAAGATCTTTGGCAAAGATCCTATGCAAGGTGTTAACCCAGACGAAGTTGTAGCCGTTGGTGCCGCTATCCAGGGTGGTGTCTTGCAGGGTGATGTTAAGGACGTGCTCTTGCTAGACGTCACTCCACTTTCTCTCGGTATTGAGACTATGGGCGGAGTTTCTACCAAGCTAATCGAGCGCAACACTACTATCCCGACCAGCAAATCCGAAGTCTTTTCAACTGCCGCTGATAATCAGCCACAGGTAGAGATCCACGTCTTACAGGGTGAACGCGAAATGGCTGCCGATAACAAGTCTCTCGGTCGTTTCATCCTTGATGGTATTGCTCCAGCTCCTCGTGGTGTGCCTCAGATCGAAGTAACTTTCAATATTGATGCTAATGGTATCTTGAATGTCACTGCTAAGGACAAGGGAACTGGCAAGGAACAATCTATTACGATTCAGAACTCTGGCAACATGAGCAAGGAAGATATCGAGAAAGCTCAAGCCGAAGCCGAGGCGCATGCTGACGAAGATAAGAAGAAACGCGAAGCCATTGATGCCAAGAATCAGCTTGAGAACAAAGTTTACCAAGCTGAGAAGATGCCGGATGAATTCAAGGACAAATTGTCCGAAGAGGATACTAAGGCCATCAAAGATGGTGTTGAGGAGGCCAAAAAGGTCCTTAATGATACCAGTGCCGACAAAGAAAAGTTTGAGGAAGCGGTCAAAACTCTAGATAATATCCTCATGCCAATCGGGGCTAAAATGTATCAAAGTGCCGCTAGTGATGCTAACACCGATGGTGCTAAGGCCGAGAATTCGGATGACACCAGCTCAGATGATGGCGAAGCTGTAGAAGGCGAAGTCGTAGATAAGGAGTAACGATCTCTAGTCATACTTCCAGCAATAAAGTGTCAAGATACTGCAAAATCCTTGACACTTTTTGCTATATGAGTTGATATAAGAATATCACCATAACCGGACTAGCCTAAGGTTCTTGTACCGAACGCGAATGCCGGTTTTTCTGATTATATCTTCTTCCGCTTCTGGCCATAAGACCACAAAATACCCTACCTCAGATGGTAGGGTAAATCTTTTGGATGGGTGATTACATCGTACCATTATGCGACGTCCAACTTCAGTATCTCATTGATAAAATATTTCGCCAAGCAAACCCCTGGATCCAGGAGCCGTAAGCCCGGTTGCAGCTCATCAAATACCGCTTGCTTTAAATATTGATGCAAGCGCGGTTCAATCATAATATGCTTTGCCCGGCGCTCCAGAGCTAAATCGATGAAACAACGGGTCAGCTCGGTATTATGGCGCTGAGTGAATTCCGGGTTGCCCAAGGCCTGAACCAAAAGTTCTACCCCCTTATAATAGGCCTTGCGGCGGTCGTCATTGTGCTCTCGCCATAAATCATAAGCTTGCTTTACCCTGTTTTGTAGCTCCGTACTCAATGAGTTGAAGATTATGGGCAGAATTATACAATAAATGTCAGTCAAATCTTCACATAACTCTCCGTATGAAGTCTGATTCTGCTCAATATAGAACCATTGTGGCAGTATACCAGTAGCACCTAAATCCATCGGTGCGCCATTAGCCCTAAAGAGCCAGACTTTATCCTGCGCCTGTTGCTGGGCCCACCTGGTTGCGCCAGCTATACCAATGAAGGGAATTTTCAGCCTCTCTCTGGCCTCTTGGCTAATTCTCGCTGTCAGCATGGATGCCTGTTGATCAACTGCAATAACTGCATCTACGGGACTAGTCTCTCCTCCCTCCAACATATCTGCTGTCGCTGTCAGGCAAACCATATTCCAAATCTCCTCCCACATTTCATCCATTCTCTTAGCTAGCCATTCCTCTCCGTCTTCCGCCTTTTGATCATGTTTCATCTGTGCACAATGCAGCTTAAAAGGTACTTCAAAACAGTAAGTGCGAGGCTCCAAGGTAATGACATTGGGAGAATCAGGGTGTAACGTGACAAAAGCTGTGATAGTTTTATCAAACATCGTCCGGATCGTCTGAAGATTTTCCCCCGCTCCTGCGACAAACAAAATTTTTTTCTGCACCCAGTTTTCGCTTTGCTTGTGATTATTTTCCTCGTCATCCCAGCCCTTGATTGGATGGCCGTTCAAGTTAGTCATAGTTTCCATATAACCATCTCCTTCCTGTAAAACTGCTCCCATCCTGTCAACTATTATACCACAAAAAACTATTGGAATACTTAGCAGTCTATTGATAATTCTTCTGCCAATAATCTTGTAGCATTAAGAAAATCTCCCTAAAAGCCGCCGCAATCAGCGGGGAAGTAATGATGGTGATAGTCTCCGCCTCGCCATACGCAATCAAAGCCACCTTTTTGCCATAAATCATAATCTCGACCGGGCTCTGGTACGCGTCCTCCGGCATCATTGTCCGTTCAAAGAGATATTTTTTGTCTGTCCCATCCATCATATATTGCCTAGCATGCGGTGTAGCCGGGGTTAGCGCGATTGTCTTTATCCCTTTGGCTCTCCGCTTTTCCCGAAACAATCCAATCAAATCGTCATATTTCGAGTCAAACGGAGTGCGTATTAAATAGATTGTCTCACCCGTACTAATCACATCGTGGTGCATCTCTTTGATCCCTTCTCGCCCCGTCAAAGTCCGGCTCCCCGGTGCCTCATTATGCGCATAGAATATATCAAGTAGTGCCGACATGCCGCCTTTCAGTTCCTGCTCATTTTTACTAACAAGTTTCCGCCGCTTCTCAGCCAAAATCTCCAAATTCGCCGGATTCTCCGCCTGGTAACGCGCCGTCTTCTGCCCGATATTTCGTACTAAATGCAGGCCTTCTAGTTTACTGAGCAGAGCATAAGTATTTGTCCGGGTCTCGCCAGTCTGCTCGGCGATCTCTGTCGGAGTCAACGCACCACTTTGCACCAACGTCGTATAGATCGAAGCTTGCGGTTTTGTTAGACCAGCTTTTTGTACTAATTCAATATCTATCATGCCGTAATTATATCAAACTATACCGCTTTTGTCAATATGATTTTGACAGAAAAAACATAAGCACAATTCACATCATCACCTCTGTTATTTTTACAATATCTTTGATTTTTATAAAAAAGTATCAAAAAACTATTGACATTTTTTACCACCTGTGCTACAATGGAATCATAAGCTTGAGAAAGCCTAAAGCAATCGCAAAGCTTAAGAACATTAAGACCAATATGAAAGTTGTATCCTTGAACTCAAAGTGAGATACTCGCAGACAGTTTTGCCTGTGGATACCCCACTTTGAGAACGATAAGAAGTGCGGGACAAAACTTCATAGCGCGCAGGCGCGAGAGAGGTCTTAGCTTTGCTAGACGACCTTGAGTGATCCTGTGGCACTACTCTTTAAAAAAATTGTTGCCCGCAGCCGGCTGATAGGCTGCAGAGGAGGAAGAATATGATAGAATATTTACTGAATACGACCTGCGCTAATAAAGCTTTCCTTGACGTTGACCTAAGTCAGGTTAAAACTTTCCCAGTCCATATGACGGGGGAGGAATTGTTAGAGAAAGTTATTAACTACGTTGGAAAGGAGAGGGCTTTGAACTATTGCTTCGGCGCTTGGACAAATTTGGAGCCAAGTCGTCCAGAAGCGGTTTCGACCTCAGGAGGCTATTCGTCGGAGGAAGGTAGATTCTTGGGTTATGCTCATGGAATTATCCGTAGTTCGGGCGGTGTAGCTTGTCTCTGGGGTGACTCCGATGATCCTAATGCTGAGTTTACACATGTCGAGGGTAGCGAACGCAGAAACATATTTGCGGTATGCCAAACCACTACGTGGAAAGGTACACCATCGTACCACCTTCATGAAGTTTACGACGGCGGCGAATTGGAGCTGGCAAAGGCCCTTGGTACCACCTTGGAGGAATTGCTTATTAAATAAGCAAAACAACTGAATATTGGGAAACTATCCCGGGGTTGCGTATCTCAGAATATGCATTATGACCCCGGGATTTACCTTTATGGACAATATCTAATCTCTTTACCATACACCTTGAGATATGGCAAAGCCCAGTCGGCAAAAGTCTCATCCTGCCCTAAATTCACGAAGGGCAGTTTTTTCGGCTTCGCAATTTCTGGGCTAATGCAGACCTCTAAGCTATAATCGTTACTCTCGATCAGCTGAAAAACCTTTGCCATCTGCCCACGATAATCTAACGCGAATCCCGTCTTAATAACAATCATAACTGTAATCACTATTGCCATCATCAGACCTGGCACTAATCCTGCTGTTAGCTTTGAATCTAGCCACCAATTCTTACACATTACACCCAAAACCACTACTAACGCTAAATACGCTGGTAAAGCTAAGCGCACGGGTAACATAATCTGCGTACCACAAAGCAAGTATACCGCCGCAAAAATTACGCATAGCAGTATGATTCGACACCCCGTTTCATCCTTAGGTAGGATTCGGAACTCATGACTCTTAATTTTACTTGTCATCCAAGCTAGTCCGCCTAATACGATCGCCATTAGTGCGCAGAGCCCAAAACTATAACCAAAATTCACCGCCATATGTTTGACAATTCGAACAAGGGAAGCACCGAAATTCTGGAAAATCTCACCGAAGCTCAGATAATCATAAGTTTCAGTATAAACTGGGTTATTGGCATAAGATGAGATCCCTGCACCGAAGATATAAGCCACACCCAGAGTAATTATCATACCAGCCAACATCCAAATTTGCCAACTCGGTAGCTTCCAAACTGACTCCTTAGCTTTACGACGTGTCAACCACCACTGTCCTAATTTCACCACTACAAAACTCAGTAAGAACGCAATTGGCGTAATATTCGAGGACATGCCAAAAATCAAGCCAATAGCTAATGCAAACCACCATTTTTGATATATTTTTGGTATTTTTTCTCCCGAAAACTCCCTTACAAAAGGCAACGCAAACACCAACGTAGTCAGGCCGATAATCAAATAGTTATGGATCACCGAAAACCCGCGATAAAAGGTATAACCGTGCGGAGTCAAGAAGATTATCAGAAAACTTAAGGCAAAAATCAACGCGTCCTTGAGCTTCAATCGCGGCCTGCGCCCCAGTATCAAGCTCGTAAGCAAATAAATCAGGCCCGTTGCCATCATCACATCAATTAATCGAAAAATCGTGTCTATCCCAAAACTGTATTGAAAATCAAAGAAATTAATCACCGTCCAAGCATACATGTCGGACAGACGCGAATTATGGTGAAAGGCACCTACGAGATCATTCCAAACGTCCGGAGCCGTCCCTGCGCCTTGGATAATATCCTCACCCCAGACCGTCATCAAAAAATAGCACACCGCAAAGAATATCACTGGCAAACCATATAATAAATATGTCAAAATCCGCTTCATCGTACCTCCATCATGTCTATATTATATGCTATAATTAATCTAAAGAAGGAGTTATTTTCATGGAAAAATTATTTTTAGTTACGAATCCGGGTTCGTCTTCACGCAAGTATGGTCTTTATCAAGGTGATGAAGAAGTTTGCAGCTTGCATTTTGAGATGGAAGGTGATGATGTTGTCTGTACCATTAAGAAGAATGGCACTAAGCAAAAACTTGACCAGAAGTTTAAAAAACTCACTGACACGGTTAAATATGTCCGCGATATTCTCGATGACGAAGGTTACATCAGCGCCACTTCTAAGCTTGATGCTATCGTGGCACGGGTGGCTGCCCCAGGTAAATATTTTGCCGAAGATCATATTGTTGACGAAGATTGTCTGAAACGTCTGGATGCGGCTAAGAAGCGCGCTCCACTCCACGTCCCCGTTGCGGCGGCTGAGATTGAAGCTTGCGTGAAGACTTTTGGCGATACTCCCGTGATTGCCGTCTCAGATTCAGCTTTCCACACTACCCGCGATGATGTCCATAAATATTATGCCATTGATAAGGATTTGGCTGATCGCATTGACGTCTATCGTACTGGTTATCATGGACTTTCGATCGGTTCTATTCGTGAATATCTTAAAGAAGCGGGTCTTGAGGCAGAAAAGGTCATTGTCTGCCATATTGGTTCCGGTTCTTCCGCCACGGCATTGTTGGATGGTAAATCGGTTGATACTACGATCGGCTATTCTCCTAATGGCGGTTTGATGATGGCTACTCGCTGTGGTGATATTGATCCTGCCGCTGCTCTAGCCATTGCCCGCGAGCTCAAGCTAGACACCGAAGGCCTCGAAGCTTATCTGAATAAGGAATGCGGTCTTAAAGGTGTGGGCGGTTCTGATGATATGCGTGAGATTATCTGCAAGCGCGACCAGGGCGACGAAAAAGCTACCCTTGCTTATGACATGTATATTTATCGCTTGCAAGTCATCATCGGCCAGCTAGCTGCTGCTATGCACGGAGTGGACGAGCTAATCTTCACTGCTACGGTCGGTGAGCGCAATAGCATGATTCGTCGTGATGTCGTAGCCGGTTTGGCATATCTTGGTTTCAAGATTGATGCTGCTCGCAACGACGAAGGTTTGACTGATCAACGTCATACTCTGATCTCTGCTGATGATTCTAAGCCAATTTATGTGATTGCAACTGATGAAACTGCCGAGATGTTGCGCCGCGCCAAGATGTTGCTTAAGGCCTAAAGTACTAAACAAGGATAATGCAAAAATCCCCGATCATACGGGGATTTTCCTTTGGGGTTTCTAATCTTTCAGTCGTAAACCGAATTTGAATAAAACTTCCTGCACACGGTCTAAGTCACGTTTTCCGAAATTACGCACTCTCATCAAGTCCTGAGGAGTAGCCTCAAGCAACTCGCCGACCGTCTTGATTCCTGATCGTATTAAAGAATTATGAGTGCGAATGGACAGATCCAAGAATTCCAGTGGTTTGTTCGCTAGATCGGCCTTATGTATCGGATCACAGGCCGTTTTTGCGGCCTCAGGGATTCCCGGAAATTCCGGAAAGATTTCTGCCAAAACAGCCGCTCGGGAGTAATGGCGCATTCTTCTTAAAGCTCTTTCCAGGATCTGACGTACTCGTTCGCCGCTAACACCCAATTGCTGACCGACATCGCTTTGACGTAAAGGCGGCTGACCATCAAGGCCAAAGCGCAATTTCAACACTGTTTGATCCCTCTCAGCAAAGTTATCGCTTAAGAATGCCTGCAAGGCTGAAATCTGGCTTTCTGAGAATTCTCTCTGCGCCTCATATTCGGCAATCGTGGCAACCTGGTAATGAAAAGCCGTCGACAGCAAGCAGCGCACCGCCTGAGACTGTTCAGACTCGTGAAAGATGAATCCAGCCGCATCGACTGCGTCAAAGATTCTCTTGGCGGCAGCTGGGCCAATCCCGGGCAGCATCTCCAAGCAATCATCCCGCGCTGCGCAAATTATTCCCCGTACGGGGAAGTCACGATTCGTGACTCCCTGCAGTGTTTTCTGGTCTAACTTCAGTTCTTTGATATCGTTGATAGTGACAATTTTTCTGATTTCGCTCATGATTTTCTCCTTTTCTGATATATCTGAATTTCGGTTTATTGGAAGATCTGATTTCCCAAAGTATCAAGTTACTTTCATCTCTTGAGGGGAATGAACTACCTCACCTTTCCATTATATCACAGATTACATAAAAAGTCAATACTAATCAAGTTTATTTCACGTAATGCAAATATCATAGTATAATAAAAAGATGAATGATCAGGTAACTAAAGCCGAAACGGCGGAGATTTTGCGTTTAGCGGAGCAATGTCTAGAAATCGAAGGAGAATTTGTAGAACTGGGCTGCTACAGAGGCGATACATCAGTTTTGCTAGGGAAATTATTAGCTAAATCCAGCTCAAATTCAACTAATTGTGGAAAAACTGTGGAAAAGTTGTGCAAAACTACTGCATCGCTGTGCAAAAAATCACCAGAGTTTGTGGATAAAATGTGCAAAAGTTCTAAAAACTTGTGCAAAAAGACCTTAAATCCTGTGGACAATCGGTGCAAAACCAGTGGAAAAAGGCTCTGGATTTACGATTCCTTCGCTGGCCTACCAGAGAAGACTCGTGAGGACAGCTCTGGGGCAGGGCAAAATTTTCAGGCTGGGGAATTACTGGTGACCAAGCGCGAGGTGGTGGACAAAATTCGTCGAGCCGGATTACGTAACGTCATTATCAAAAAAGCTTGGTTTGATGAATTAACCGATCAAGATTTACCTACAGAGATCAGCTTTGCCTTCTTGGATGGTGATCTGTACGAATCCATCAAAACCAGCCTCAAGCTGGTTGCTCCGCGGCTTTCTCCTCAAGGTATCATGATTGTACATGACTACAATAATCCTGAATTGCCAGGCTCAGCCCGGGCGGTAGACGAGTTTTTGCACCAGCATTCGGAGTATCGCATGTCAGTGCATTATAGTTTGGCGATTATATCTCAATGCAAATCATTCTAACACACTTTCTATAGCAGTCAGACCTAAAGTGTGCTAGAATAATCTACAGTATAGAAAGTGTATAAAATATGGCAAAAAGAGATTACTATGAGATTTTAGGTGTTTCGAAAAGCGCTTCTGATGATGAGATTAAGAAGGCTTATCGCAAACTAGCCGTTAAATATCACCCTGACAAAAATCCGGGTGATAAAGAGGCTGAAGAAAAGTTTAAGGAAATCTCTGAAGCCCATGAAGTATTATCTGACAAGCAAAAACGTGCGCGCTATGACCAATTTGGGCATGCTGGTGTGGGCGGCGCTGGCACCGCCGGTGGTAATCCCTTCCAGAATGGCAGTTTCAACTTCAACGGTCAGAATTTCAATTTCGATTTTGGTGGCGGAGGCGGTTTAGACGACATTCTTGGTTCTATCTTCGGGTTTGGTGGGGGCCAGCGCCGCCCCACCCGCGGAGCCGATTATCGTACGACCGTAGTCTTGACCTTTGAAGAGGCGGTCTTTGGCACGACCAAAGTCGTGAGTGCGGATGGTAAAGATCTCAAGGTGAAGATTCCCGCCGGTATCGATGATGGTATGTCGATTCGTCTCAGTGGTAAAGGCGGAGCGGCTCCTAAAGGTGGCACTAAGGGTGATTTGTATGTCTTCGTCCGGGTTAAGCCGCACAAGCACCTCACTCGCGAAGGGAGCATTATTCTGTCGGAAAAAGTCGTTTCAATGGTTGATGCCGCCCTTGGTACGACCGTAGACGTGGAGACTGTGGATGGTAATGTCCGGATGAAGGTGCCTGCTGGTACCCAATCTGGCACTCCATTTAAGCTGTCTGGGCATGGTGTGCCGCTGATGCGCAGTGATGGTGACCGCGGCCCGCACATTGTGACGGTGATCGTTGAGACTCCGAAGAACCTCTCCAAGCGCCAAAAAGAACTCCTAGAAGAATTTCGCGATCCTAAGAATCGCAAGCGCGGCTTCTGGAATTAAGCCTCCCAAGCTATTGACAATTTTAAGTATGTGTGCTATAATGGAGGTATGAAGGTGCGTCAATTACCGATTATTGGCAGTACAGCTTTAGTCACTGTGGCGGGCATCGAGAACGTCCCGGCTAAGGTAGATACTGGTGCAGACTCGTCATCAATTTGGGCGAGTAATATTGTGATAAATTCAGAAAATCAGCTGGAATTCTGCTTGTTTGGTCCAGAGAGTCACCTCTATACTGGTGAAAAGATCACGGTTGATGATTACTCTGTTCAGAGGGTACGCAGCTCGACTGGAGAAGTGACGATTCGCTACCGAGTGCCACTGTCCGTACAAATCAACGGTCGGAGCATGAAGGCAAAGTTTACTCTCTACGATCGTAGTAAAAATAACTTCCCAATCTTAATTGGCCGTAAAACACTCAAAAATCGTTTTCTCGTAGATGTGGCCCAGCGCAAAGTTAAGAGTCCGCCCAAGATGGATAACAGTGATATTGAAGCCGAGCTGGCCGAAAATCCCCAAAAATTCCACACAAAGTTATATAATCTATATCAGAACAAGGATAGATAAATATGAAAATTGCAATTTTGTCTAATGGTAATGCTAATTATTCCACCAAGCGCCTGGTCGCGGAGGCTGAGAAACGTGGGCATAACGTACGAGTCATCAAATATAAAAATTGCTACCTCTCACTGGACGAAAAACACTCAAATGTCTATTATAGCGGTGAGAAATTATACGGTTTTGATGCGATTATCCCTCGTATTTCTAATAGTATGACCCGTTATGGTTGCGCAATCGTGCGGCAATTCGAGATGCAGGGTGCCTGGACGGCTTCTAGCTCCATTGCGATTACGCGGGCGCGTGATAAATTACGTTCGCAGCAGATTCTGACCAAAGCTGGGGTAGATACTCCTAAGACCTTGGTAAGCCGCAACACGACGGATATTGACGATCTGCTGGAGCAGATTGGTTTGCCAGTGATTATTAAGCTGGCTACCGGTACTCACGGTAATGGTGTAGTACTGGCCGAGACTAAGAAAGCGGCTAAATCTGCCTTGCAGGCTTTCTATCTCTATAACGAAGATGGTACTAACGTCCTCTTGCAGGAGTACGTCAAAGAATCAGCTGGTACCGATATTCGAGCTTTTGTGGTTGGATCAAGGGTAGTCGCCAGTATGAAGCGTCAGTCATTGGATGATGATTTTCGGAGTAATTTGCACAAGGGCGGGGAAGGTACTAGTATCAAACTCACTCCAGAGGAGCGCCGGGTGGCAGTCAAGGCTGCCAAGGCCATGGGCCTACATGTCGCAGGTGTGGATTTGATGCGCTCTAGCCGTGGTCCGCTGGTTCTAGAGGTCAATGCTTCGCCTGGTTTTGGTATCGAGCGAGTCACCGGTCGCAATGTAGCAGAAAAAATTATTGATTATGTCGAGCATAATGCCTCCCGCAAGAACTCCAAAGACCGAGTCGGGGCATAAAGAGTGCGACCGAAGCAGAGATTTTGGCTTGGGCAAAAGCAAATAAAAAAGAGATTGTCAAAAAGATTGTTTCTGATAAGTCATCTCAAGAACACCCAATCGCAATCATTATGGCAGGTATAGTCCTGAAATATATTACAAATACCGTAAAGCGGCAAATGTACTTGTATCGGCTTTATTAAAGCAAGTTAATAAGATGAAAATAAATTTTGCTCTAGATGGGACATTTTGCCACGACCGTGGCGCGCATAATATTGAAGAAGCTCTGAAGCATGGCTTTGATGTAAACCTCTTTCTGATTAATCAAGAACCAGAAAAAGCTTGGGAATTGGCTGAGGCACGTCGTAAACTTACTGGCCGCCCTATTAGTAGAGAAGGATTTGTAGAAACCTGTCATAAGATAATTCCAAAAATAAATGAAGCAATTAATAAATTCAGAGATAACCCAAACTTTTATTTTAATGCTGTACAAAAAACTGACAATATATTAAAACCATACGAATATTCCGCAAAAATGCTTATGATTGATAAAAAAATAGAAAATATGTATAATGATATTAAATAAAAGGACATTTATGAACTACAAAGGAGAGCAAGGCTACTTTAGTCGCAAAATGGTCATTAAAGCACTTAAGGCTTCGATCAAGGATCAAAAGAAAATGCTTCAAGAAGCTAAAAAACTAGAAAAACAGAAAGCCTAAAGCCGAGAACACTCTACAAGGAGTGTTCTTTTACATATATTATAATAAAATCAAGTCGCTAAACCATTTAGATTCAAATAAAACAAGAAAAATCGCCATTTTTGGCTCAAAAACTGCCAAAAAGCCCCAAATCACCAGTTTTTTGCACCAAAAGGCCTGATTTTTCCACAAAAACGGCATAAAGTGCTTGACATTTTTTTTTTTATTTTGTAAAATGGACTTAGTTATTATAAATTAATGAGGAGAATAATAATGAAAAAGAGTCAAATTCTAGCAGCTATCGCTCTAGCATTTGCACTTGGTGTCGTTGCGCCTGTTGCTACTATTTCTAATAGCGCTTCTGTAAGTGCGTTGAGCTTCGAAGCTGGCAAAGAAACTGCGACTGGTACTGACATTGCTAATGCAGTTAAAGCTGTCAAAGCTAACCCAAACTACACTAAGGCTATGGCTTTGGTGGATGCTTACACTGAGTATACAGCTGGTATTGCTGCTACTCCAAAGAAATATGAGGAGTTTAATGCTTCTAAGGCTAAGGCCGTTATCACCAACATGGAATACATTGTTGAGGATTACAGTGTCGATGATATTACTTCAAGCACTGTCAATGCTGATATTACCATTGAAGATGCACAAGCTATCATCAATGATGCCAAGGCAAACGAAGTCTACACTACTTTAGCGGCTGTCGCTACTGCTGCTGAGGGCGATGACAAGCAAGCTTTAATCGACGCAGTCGAAGCTTACTATGCTGCTGCTAACACTCCAGAAGCTGATCGTTACAACTTTAGCGCTGATGTAACCACCTACCCAACATTTGCAAGTGTTAAAGCTGCAATTGATAACGATGCTACGGCTCCTGCTACGGCAAAGAAAATCAACTATGCAGATGCAAGCGACGTAACTACTGCTATTGAAGCCGCACAGGCTAACATTGATGCTTACAATGCTGGTTTCGCTTTGCTAAACCCACTAGCTTCTGACCAAAGCATCTTGACTGCTGCTGGTAAGACCGCTTATGAAGGTGCTCAGACTCCTGCGAATGCTAAGCAAGGTGTCTATACACTTTCCACTTTGGCTTCACTTATCAATACTGATTCTAATTTCGATGATGGTTTCAAACCAAACGAGTGGTCTGCTGTTGAGGCTCAAATTATCAGGAAATATGACAATGGTGCAACTGAGGATAACTTTACTTTACTACGGGATATCGCTAGCAAATACATAACTGCTACTGACTCTACTAAGAAAGAATCTGTTGTCATGGCCGAGCTTGCTGATTTTCAAGGTGAGGATTCAAGTGATCCAAGCACTCCAGAGGGTACTAACATGGTCAGTGGTGGTAATGTTACTATCTGGGCTGATGGTTTCAAATTCCCAGCTGGCACCAAGGTTGTCGTTAAAGAAGTTGCTGCTAAAGACATCGAGGGCTTTGCAGGCTTCGGTGAATTGAAGAACAATATCTATGATATTGAAATTCAGAATGCTGACGGTAGCAAGTTTGACATGACTGGCAAGAGAGTCACTGTCATCATCACTGTTGATGGCTATACTGAGAAAGCAGAAGCATTCCACATCGAGAATGGTAGCGCCAATGCCATCAAGGATGAAAGCTACAAGAATGGCACCATGGTCTTCACCACCGATCATTTCAGCTACTATGCCGTAGTTGAACCAGCTACCGACGGTATTGGCGGTGGTAGCAACGTAACTCCAGGTGACACTGGTACTGTCGCTCAAGCTGAAGGTACTGCAAGCGCAACTGGCATCCTCGCCGGTATCGCCGCTGCTCTTACCGCAGCTGGTGCAGGTGTAGTTGCTTTCCGCAATGCTCGCCGCAATAGCAAAAAGAATGCGTAATTAGTGTTCTTACTAGCTAAAAAGTAAACTCAGATTCCCAGTCGTAAGGCTGGGAATCTTTGTTGTGTTGTGCTATTTTAAATATCCATAATACCTAGATCGTAAGCCACCACCTCGAAACTCTTGACAAAATGCTTATGCTGTGATACAATGGAATTATAACACCTGAGAAGGTGCTAATCTGTAGTTGACATTTCGTCTATATTTTGATATACTTATAAGTAATAACTATGTAGAGTTATTGGAAAGCTGCGAGGAGAATTCGTGAAGAAAACAGAACTTCTACGTATCCTAGCGCTCTTGTTGGCTCTAGGTATACTACAGCCTGTCGCTTTCGTCGCTGAGCTTAGTCAAGCTAGCAACGAAAGTACTGTTTTTGATAACCCAGAAAAAGACCAGCCGAGCGACACCGCTACTGTTCATACCGAAGCTGAACTTTTTGCGGCCGTCGCAGACATAGAAAAATCCACTATTATCCTCCAAAATGACATCGTAGTAGTCAAAAATCTCATTATTAGTCGTGACCTCATAATTGATCTAAACGGATTCAATCTTACTTCATTGACCGAGAATGTGCGCTTAATCGACATCAAATACGGCCATGTCACTATCACTGGTAAGGGCAGCATTGTTGCCTTTGGCAATGGTGGTACCGCCATTCGGATTCATGGGGCTACTACCGCTGATAATGCTAACTATTCGGCTCTCCTCGTTGAGCAAAATGTCACTCTTTTTGCTCCTAACCAATGCGGTATTCTAGTAGCGGCAAATTTTAATGCTGCCTATGGCGCAACTGTAGAGTTAGCAGGATCAATCGTAGCTCATGATGGTATTACGGTCAGTAGTAACATTAAAAGCAGCGGCGAGCATGCGCCAAGAATCCACCTTACTCAGCAAGCCAAAATCACCGCCGATGAAAACGAAGGCACTGCCATTCAAGCACTTGGATACAGTATCTGGGAAATTGGTGCTTGTGAAATCACTGCGGCTACTGGCATTTGTTTTGCTGCGGGCGAAATTCATATCGATAACCCTCATATTCTCGCAACGGGTTATGTCTTTACTCAAATCGCTACTGATTCGCAAAATCCTCAAAAGTTAGAAATCGAATCTGGTCTTTTTGCAGGGCGCATGGGAGTGTTTTATGGAGTTTCTCCACATTCGGCCACAGGTACCGTCACTAATATTCGTGGGGGAGCCTTTAATGCCGATGTCAGCGATTATTTGGAGCCGGGGCGCCATCTAGAAAAGAATTATCAAACCGGTGCCTTTGTAGTCGTGGAAGAAGTCGCGCCGATTGAGATTTTGGACGAAGGTGCGAAATTGGAGGAATCAGAAACTAGACTTAGTAGTCTTGTCGAGTTTGCTCAAGACTATCTAGCTCAGGATTATGCTGCAGGCGATCTGGGAGAATGGCAGACTAGCGCCGCTAAAGCCAGCAGTGCGCTCAAACGTGCTATCACCATGGGCAAAAAGGCCCTCAAAAGTAAATCAAGCCTCGATAAAAACCTCTCAGCCATCAACAGTCTGCATAAGGCTATCGACCATTTTCAAGCGGTTGGTGCCGAAATTCGTTCTGAATTGACTAGTTTCATTGCTACCGTTAATGCTATTGAGCCTAGCGACTATACTAAATACAGCTATCAGCAAGTTGCCGATGCGATGGAGAACGGTCTCAACGTCTTAAATAATGAGGAGGCTAAATATGAAGAAATTTATTCTGCCTTGCTAGATTTGCAGATTAATCTCGACTTGCTCGAAATCAATGAAGTGGCAGAAATTGAAACATCTAGTGACGAGCTTCTAGCTCCTCCGCTTGATGAAGCTGAAGAGCTAGAATACCATTGGAATGATTTGGTCCAGCTGGCAGAATTTGCTGACGAGGAAGAACTATCTAACTGGGAAGCCTTAGGTGTTTCCGAGATGCTGAAGATAGTTGAAGATTGGCGGGATGACACTATAGAAGTTACAGAAAGTTCTGAACCAGTGTCTCCAATGGAAACTCCACTTGAGCCGCCAGAATTCATAGAACCTATAGAACTGCCAGCAGCACCTGAACTTGAGCCAAGCCTAGAGCCCGAATCAGTCGCAAAGGCACGCGAAAATTTGCGCACTCTCCTTAATGCGGTCAGTGTGCTTAATCCAGAGGAATACACTGCTAGCAGCTATGCAATGTTTGCTGAGACGATAAAATGGGCGGGTGATTTGGTCTTGAATGCTCGTAGCGAAAATGAATTGAATCTAGCATTTGATCAAGTTAATTCAGCTTATAGCCGGCTGGAAAAAACTTCTGATCATTATGTTGAAGCGGTTGTGGAGAATACTAAAGCCAATCTCCAGACCATGGTAGAAGCTGTTGAACCTCTGACAGTTAGTGATTATGACGAAAAGTCGGCCGAGCAGTTTGGCGAACTGCAAGTCGCTCTGGCTAAAGCTAAGGCCACACTTGGTAATCCAGAAATAAACCTGGATTACATTGTGGATGTCATGGACGAAATTACTGCGGCTACGACCGGGCTCAAGGTGATCGAAGCAGCTAATTCCACTGAATTAATCAAGGAAGATGATCAGAGTACTTTGATGATTGCGGCGCAAGTAGATTGGTCAGAACTAAAAGACGTGATTATGGAGATTCGGCAACTAGATTCTTCTCGTTATACTACCGGTAGTTATGCTAATCTTCTGGGTCAACTTGAAATTGCCAAAACTGCCCTTGGTGATGAGACGATCACTCAGGCTGCGGCCGATGACATTGTTTTTGAACTTAATTTAGCATTGCTCGGTCTCGAACCAGTTGCTAGCCCCGTACTCCAAAACCTAAATGAACAAATTGTCGCTAATCAACCAAATAATTATGCCGCCGCCGTCACTCCAGTACAGCAAGCTAGCTTACCGGCGATTAATGAGGCTGAGGTCACCGCCAACGAAATTATTGATCAGACCGTAACTCCAAATTTGCTGATGAGCATGATGGCGGGAGCTTATGCGGGATTGGCCACCTATCGCAAGAGTCGGCTTTCGGCTAAGAAACAAAAACGTTCTTTGGCTTAATTTTTATTAAATAACACACTTATGCTTGCAAGTTTTGTGGCTTTTTTGCTACACTGCGGTTATGCACAAAATTTTTCCGTTACTCTTAGCTTGGATTCATCCTTCATGGTGTTTCTATGGTTTAGTTTTTGGCTTAATCGCAGGAGTTGTAATTGGTACATTTACGCAGAGAGTCTGGATTGCTCATTGGCTGGTGCTCATTTGCCTTGCTGGTAGCTTTTTAATTACCCTACTCTACCCTTGCAGGGTTACAGTTTTATTGGCTTTTAGTATTGGCATAGTTTTTGGCAATCTACGACTTTTACCAGAATTTAGCGGTCAAGAATTATGGCGGGGAATTATTGGCCAAGAAATTACAATTACGGGTATAATTGCTGACGATCCTAATTTGGCCCAAGGTACCTACAAGTTTAAACTGAAACAATTACAGATTGATCAAGAAAAAATCCCAGGGGAAATTTATGTACAACTGCCCCAGAACGGATCCAGTCTTGAACGGTCAGATGAAATCACAATTTCTGGCAAAGCCGGAGCGGGATTTGGCACTTATACTGCCAGTTTTTATCGACCCAGACTAGAAAAGATTCGCAGAGCCAGTAGCGGAGATATTTTTGCGCGCATCAAAAATTGGTTTTCTGAGATTGTTCGCAGGTTCATTCCAGCACCAGCCGCCGAACTGGGTCTCAGCTATCTAATGGGTTTAAAGACCATCCCAGAGGATTTATCGGAAATTCTCCGTATCGTTGGTATGACTCATGTAGTAGTAGCATCCGGCACACATTTGGGTATTCTCGTGGGGGCCGCCAAAAAACTGTTTGGTAGAATTTCCAAATTTGCCGGTCTTCTAACCGCCCTCCTGCTCATTGCTGCCTTTGTTATGGTGGTGGGTTTTACCCCATCCATGACCCGGGCTGCTCTAGTAGCTAGTTTGTCAATTATTGTGGGGTATTTTGGTCGCAGTTTTAGCCCGTTGCGACTTCTAGGTTTAGTAGCTATGCTGACTTTAATGTTGGAGCCGACCTATCTCATTAATCTTGGCTGGCAACTATCTTTTGCGTCATTCTTTGGCATTCTACTAGTAGCTCCTAAGTTGCAAAAGCTCTTATATGGTGGCAAGAAACCGCCTTGGCTAGCAAACATGCTGATAACCAGTTTTGCTACGACTATTATTTGTCTACCTGTATTAGTTTATAATTTTGGTACATTATCGTTGCTTTCCTTCGTAGCCAACTTGATTATTCTACCAACTTTGCCGTATGTCATGCTGCTTGTGCTTTTAACAGGAATATTTAGTTTTTTGCCGTGGCTCGCCTGTGCTATAGGACAACTAGCTCAAATATTGTTAGAGCTACACATTAATGTAGTCAGCTTCCTTAGTCAGCAGAAGACCTTTGTCCTAGAACTCACGTCTGGTGATGTGCGAATCTTTCTGGTTTACTTGCCAATTATGTTGTTAATACTTGGAATGATTTGGCTGACTCGTGATTATTCTAGGAATCATGCCCCATTAGATAGTAGCTAAAAATTCAATATATGTTATAATGTAAGAATGAAGATTAATTCTGAAGCGGAAATGCTAGAGTTTGGCCAAGACATGGCGAAAAAACTCACCTTGCCAGCCGTTATTGAGTTGATTGGTGATGTTGGGGCGGGCAAAACCACTTTTACCCGTGGATTAGCTCAAGGGTTAGGAATATCTGAGCCAGTGACCAGTCCCAGTTTCACGATTTCCAAGAGATATAATTTTCCAGGTGGGGAATTAGTACACTATGATTTTTATCGGCTAGAAGATCCCGGTCTTATGAGTGAAGAGCTCAGCGAGACATTGCTAGATCCGCACACTATCACAGTAGTAGAATGGGCGGGAGGTGTGACTAATCTTTTTCCAGAAAATACTCAGCATATTCAGATTAGCTTAAATGACGATGGGAGTAGGACAATTAGTTTATGAAAATGTATCTAGACACCTCCACAGACACTTGTATTTTGCGACTCAATGAGCATGAGTATTCGCGGTTTGGCCGGCATGACATGTCTGAGAAAATCTTGGAGTTTATTTATCAAAAACTCCAAGAAAATCAAGCCGATTGGCAAGATATCAGTGAGATTACCTTCTTCTCTGGTCCTGGATCTTTTACTGGGCTACGTATTGGCGCCGCTATCGTGAATACTTTAGCTGACCAACTTCAAATCCCACTGTACGATCAAAACGGCAAAAAACATCGAATCATTATTCCGGAATATGGCCGTCCCGCCAATATTTCGGCACCGCGCAAATAATGTGATATAATTAAAACGGAAACTTATCAATTTATAGTTATTTGTTAACCCGTCGGCATAGAGAAAAATGTCGACTTAGCAGAGTAATGTGGTCGGTAATCTAGTTAAATTAGAGTCCGGCTCAAACTCTGGAACGACAATTAGAAAGGTATATTATGACAGTATTTTTCGTAATACTTGCCGCAATCGTTGGGGCAGCTGCCGGTGCTGCCGGGATTTTTATGTATAATAAAAAGAACGAAAATGGCGGTAAAAATAAGGCTGAAGATTTGGTCAGAAAAGCCAAAAATGAGGCTTCGGATATAGTCTTAAAGGCTAAAAGTAGCGCTGCAGACATGGCAGCAAAATCCCAACAAGAAGAAAGTGAGCGCCGTCGGGAATGGAAGAAAACCGAAAATCGCCTAAGTGAACGCGAAGCGAATTTGGATAACAAGCTTGATCAGCTGGAGCAAAAAACCGAACGTCTCGCTAAACAAGAGAAGGAATTAGACGATCTCAAAGCTGAAGTGCGCGATATTCGCAATCGCCAGCAAGAAAAATTGGAGAAAATTGCTGGTTTATCCAAGGAAGATGCCCGCGAAAAACTTATGCAAATGACTGAGCGAGATATTAAGCAAGATTTGGCTGGCTTAGTAACTAAAGAACAAAAAGAAATCAAGCACGAAGTCGATGAAGCAGCTCAAGCGATTTTACTTACAGCCATGGAACGTATGTCTTCGGAAGTGACTGCCGACCGCACAGTGACCGCTCTAAAACTGCCAGATGACGATATGAAAGGTCGCATTATCGGTAAGGAAGGCCGCAATATTCAAGCTTTGCAACGTGCTACCGGAGTTGATATTATGGTGGATGATACACCGGGCATGGTTGTTTTATCGAGTTTTGATCCAATTCGTCGTCAAGTGGCTCGCTATGCTCTGGAGCGGCTGATGAAAGATGGCCGTATTAATCCCAGCTCAATTGAAGAAGCAGTCGCTAAGGCCGAACGAGAAATTGAAAAAGAGGTCATGCGTGCTGGGGAAGATGCCGCACGTGAAGTTGGGGTCGTAGGTATTCCCCATGAGCTGATTCATCTTCTAGGCGAACTCAAATTCCGTACTAGTTATGGCCAAAATGTGCTGCTACACTCAGTAGAAATGGCGCATATTGCCGGTATGATTGCTGATGAAATTGGCGCAAACAAACGTGTAGCTAAGACCGCTACTCTGCTTCACGACATCGGTAAAGCCGTTACCCATAAGATTGAGGGCAAACATGCTGAAATTGGTGCCGAATTAGCCAAGAAGTATGGTATGCCTGATGCCGTGGTCCATGCTATGGCGGCACATCATGACGATATTGAGCCCACCACTCCAGAAGCCATCATTGTCAAAATCGTGGATTCTCTGTCAGCAGCTCGTCCCGGGGCTCGGAACATTTCTGCCGAAAATTTTGCGGAAAGAATGCGTGATTTAGAGAACATTGCTACCAGCTTTCCTGGCATTGACAAAGCTTATGCAATTTCCGCCGGCCGTGAGATTCGCGTGATCGTGGAGCCGAAGCAGATTGATGATCTGTCGGCTCTAAAACTAGCTCGCGATATTGCTAATAAGATCGAGGCGACTATGTCTTACCCGGGCATCATTAAAGTTAACGTTATTCGTGAGACACGGGCTGTAGAGTATGCCAAGTAATTCTCTCCCCGGATCAGCCATTCGCAGGAGAATTGCGCGCAAAACTAAGATAAAGATTGCTATTATAGCCGTTGTGGTTGCTATTTTGGTTGGTTATTTAGTTTTTGACATAGTTTTTCAGGGACCATTGACGTCTTTGTTGATGAACCAAGACAAACTTGTCGCATATATTCAATCTCTTGGTGCATTTGGTCCGCTGCTCTATATCTTATTGCAAATCGCACAGACTGTGTTCGCGCCCATTCCTGGCCAAGTAGTAGGCAGTGTTGGCGGATTCTTATTCGGAACTTGGGGAGTGCTGTGGACGACTACTGGTAGTCTTATCGGCTGTTGGATTGTCTTCGTGTTGGCTCGCCGTTTTGGCCGTCCACTATTAGAGAAAATCTTTAAAAAATCTGTCATCAAAAAGTTCGACTTTATTCTTGAGTCAAAAGGCACGGCTTTGGTACTATTCGCGATTTTTCTATTACCAGGTTTTCCGGATGACCTCGTATGTTACATGGCTGGTCTCACCAAATTACCGATTCCGCAATTAATGTTGTTAGTTGGTTTGGGCCGCCTACCAACAGTGATTTTGACTAATTATATCGGCGCAGGACTGACAAATAATATCGGACTAGTCATCGCTGCATCAGTGATCGGTATTGCTGCCTTAGGATTAGTGGTTTGGCAACGTGAGCGCATTATAAAGTTTCTCAAGGGTGAGGGAAATAGTCTTAAAGATAACGACGAAAGAGAGCGAAAAGATAAATGATACTAGCTGCGTACTAGCTAGTATAAAGTCTTCAAACTGGAACTCTGATTATACTCTTGCCATTGTTAACTAGTATTACCAAACAGCGGACGGGGAAACCGATCCAACGATTATAGCTGTAT
>CANOTH010000019.1 GCA_947570505.1 uncultured Candidatus Saccharibacteria bacterium | reverse complement strand
GTAGCTTTAGTATGCTGAATCTTGTCTGTCGTAAACACTGGGGTGTAGGGCTGAGGAGCGGGACTGACGATTGGTGCATTAGGAACATTTAAGGGGTTCGTCCCCGGGCTTTTTGAAGCCGAGCTAGGACTGTTATTATTTCTGCCGCTGGGCGCTTGGTTCATTCTACCTCCAGAATTTTACCGCGCATCTTCGTCATAAAACCAAAAATGCGACTATTTACTAGTCGCCAAACTCTACAATTCGTCTTCCGTATAAACGTAATTGCGTAAATAGCCGCATTTAACCCTTATACGAAATGAGTGAGTTGCATATTATGAATTGTAGTGTTTGGCACCCCCATTATAGCACAAAAACTTTCGGAAAGTAAATAACTTTTTCTAAAAACCTGAGGGGTATACTTTATTACAGGGGTATGATAGAGTAGAATGGTGGATAAAAAGAGGATCAATCAAATTAAAAATGTGTGCATGAATGGAGTGACTTTGGCTGCACACTTATTACTCGCGCCTGGCCAACTACCGCCGTCTGGATTATGCCCTGAAACTCAAAACTCACATACCGCGAGCCTTCCTTTACCGCTGATTTCTACACCAACATTCATACCAATACCACACCACCACACTTCACCTTCTACCTCTTCCTCAAATTCGATATTTCCTGATACAATAAGGTTATGCAACGCGAAGAATTTAAGATTACTAGTCAACAAGATAATTTGGAACTGGGAGTAAGCCTGCGCATTCCTGAGCGGCCGCGCGGTATCCTGCAAATCGTGCATGGCATGTCCGAGCATCGTGAGCGCTATCATGATTTCATGGACTATTGTGCCAGGCAGGGTTATGTCGTGCTCATTCATGATCATCGAGGGCACGGTGCCAGTATCCGCTCCGAGGATGATTTGGGCTATTTTTATCAAAATGGTGCCGAAAATATCGTAGAAGATGTACATCAAGTCACCAAGTATCTTAAAGAACGGTTTCCAGGGCTGCCGCTTAATCTATTTGGGCACAGCATGGGATCGCTGATCGTGCGTTGCTACATGCAGCAATACGACTATGAAGTGAATAGTTTAACGGTTTGCGGTTCACCCAGCAAGCGCATAGGTGCCGGTATGGGGAAGATATTAGCAAAGTTTCTGAAGATTTTTCGGGGCGACCATCATCGCAGTAAATTGATTCAGAATCTAGCTTTTGGTGATTTTGTACGTAAACATCCTAGCGGTAAAAGCCCCAATGCCTGGATCGCGACCGACGAAGCCGTAGTAGCGGCCTATGATGCTGATCCGCGCGATGGCTTCGTATTTACCCTGAATGGTTTCGAAGCTTTGTTTAGTCTCATGCAGCGCACTTATCGTAAAAATAGCTGGACTATGCAAAACCCGGATGTGCCAATCTTTTTCATCGCCGGCAGCGACGACCCCTGTATCTTGAGCAAGAAAGATTTTCAAAAAGCAGTTAATTTTATGCGCGAACGCGGTTATCAGAAGGTTAGCAGCAAGTTATATCCAGGCATGCGCCATGAGATCTTGAATGAAAGAGGGAAGCAAGAAGTCTGGCAGGATGTGGTGAAACGTCTAGTGAATGTATAGACAAAATTACGAGTCACCTTTATACTGAAACTATGGGCAGATATTATAATCAAGCCGTCAAGGAGGTACTGGCCGAGCTGAGGGTAGATTCGCAGCGCGGTCTCAATAATTCAGAAGTGTCACGTCGCAGAGCCGAATATGGCCCTAATACTTTGCAAGTACGCGAAACCCCACTCTGGCGCAAGCTTCTTGAACCATTTATTGATATTTTTATGATTATTATGTTGGTGGCTTTAATCCTATCACTTTTTCAGGGTGATTGGATTGAGGCAATTGCCATTGGAGTAATCGTGGTTGCCGATGTGGTAGTATATTATATCCAGAAGTTTTCGACCGAACGCATCCTAAAGTCTCTCAAAAGTAGTACTGAACATACCGTAGCGGTTCTACGTGATGGCGCAGAGCAAGCCTTAGAAGCCACAGAATTAGTACCAGGTGACATTGTGATTTTGCGTGAAGGCGACCGTATTCCGGCCGATGGGCGCATCGTAAGTGAATCTGGCTTGCTAGCTGATGAAGCTATGCTGACTGGTGAGTCGGAGGCGATTGCAAAAGATGCACGGGCGATTTCTGAAGATAAGAAGGTTTACGAACAACGCAATATGGTGTTTTCGGGATCGTTTGTTTTAACGGGCAAAGGCAAGTTTGTGGTAACGGCCACTGGCAATAACACTGAATATGGCAAAATCGCCTCGCTGGCTTCGTCCGTAGAAGAAAGCAGCCCGATTTCGGAGAAGATTAATAAACTAGTGGCTCGCATTGCTATCGTAGTAGTGGTGTTGGCGGGCTTGGTTCTAGCTATTCAACTGATTGATGGCATCGGTATTGTGGATGCTCTTAAATTTACTCTTGCAATGATTGTATCTGCTGTGCCCGAAGGGTTGCCAATTGCTATCTCAATTATTCTGGCTTTGTGTGCTAAACGCATGGCCAAGAAGCAAGCTCTGATTAAGGAGTTGAAAGCTATTGAGTCGCTAGGCATTATTACAACCTTGGCTAGTGACAAGACTGGGACTTTGACTGAGAATCGCCTTGAGCTCAAAGAAAGTTGGTCGACGCAGTCGGAAAAGATTTTTCGTGACCAATTAGCTAGAGCAGTTTTGCTAGAATCAAGCCTGTTAGACGATGAAGGTGATTCGAGGGCGGCTGACCCGCTAGATACTTGTATTCTGAGCTATCTGCGGGCATCCGATTATGACTTCCGCCAGCTAGAACCAATTAAGTCCTATGCTTTTGATCAGAGCTTAAAATTATCTGGTAATCTCTATCAATGTGAGGATAACCAGCATATGTTGTTTATTAAGGGCGCGCCCGAGGCAGTTATGGCGCGTGCTCAGTTGAGCCAAACAGAGCGCGAAGCGGCTGAAATTCATTTAGGAGAGATAGCCGGAAAGGGCTATAAGGTAGTGGCTATTGCTAGAGTCAAAATCAGCCGAGAAATTAACGAGCTGAATCGGCTAACTAAGTCAGATAAGTTTGAGTTTGGTGGTTTTATTGCAATTGCCGATGCTTTGCGTCCGGGAGCCAAGAACGCGATCAGCCAAAATGCACGTATGGGGGTACAAACGAAGATGATTACAGGTGATCATGCTGGAACTGCTTATGCTATTGGCAAAGAAGTCGGTCTAGCCAAAAGTATGGCAGAAGTCCTAGATTGTTCAAAGCTGGGTAACATTACTGATGACGACTTGGCTGATTTAGTCAAAACTACCACGGTATTTGCCCGAGTCACACCTGAAGACAAGTTCCGGATTATGGAGGCGATTAAGCAAAGTGAGATTTGTGCTATGACCGGTGACGGGGTGAATGATGTGCCGGCTCTGGTAGGTGCGCACGTCGGTATTGCTATGGGTGATAGCCCGTCGATCGTGCAAGATGCTGGCGATATCGTCTTACTAGATAATAATTTCAAGAATATTACCGAAGCAATCAAAGAAAGTCGTACGGTCCTAGCCAACATTCGTCGTATGCTGGGATATTTGCTCGCTACAAATGCCGGTGAAGCTTTAACGATGATGGGGACACTGTTACTCTTTGGAGGACAGATGCTGACTCCAATCCAAATTCTCTGGGTCAACCTGGTCACAGATTCGCTGCTAGTTATTCCACTTGGCTTGGAACCGGTGGAGGGGAAGGTCTTGCGTCGTAAGCCAGAACGCAAAGACGCACCGATTCTGCCTAGCAGTTTAGTAATCCGCATGATTATTATTGCAACAACGATGGCGGTTATTACGATTGGTACTTTTGCTGTTAGTTGGCGGATTCTCGGCTCGGCTGAGCAAGCTAATACTCTAGCCTTCACGGCCCTGGTAGTTATGCAGTGGAGCGGAGCGATTTCGGCGCGTGGATTATATGAGTCAGCTTGGCAACGACTTAAAGTTAAGCATACTAGCTTTTATCTTGCACTGTTGGCGGCAATCGTATTACAGGCACTGGCATTGTTTGGACCGCTTGCGACCCTCACGGGTACTGTAGGTGTGCCATTCTGGGAACTAGCAGTCGTGAGCATTATTGCCTTTGTGGTGCCGCTTGTGGTTATAGAGGTGTACAAGCATTTGCAGAATAAAGATTAGGGTAGGTATAAACGTTGTACTTTTTACAACGTTTATGTTATTGACACACTATATATAGTGTCTTAGAATAAGGATAGACACTAAATGTAGGGTCAGACAATAATCTAAACAAAATAAACATAATGAACTAGGAAAGAGGAGGTATATTTTTTATGTTCAAAAAAATTGTCAAACGGGATGGGGAAATAGTAGATTTTGACCCACAGAAAATTACAGATGCCATTGCTAAGGCTGGACTTGCAACTGAAGAATTTAAATATGACCGTGCCAAACAATTATCCGAGAAGGCCGTGAAACGCGCCAGCGAGACAATTAAGCGTCGCACCCCAAATGTAGAACAAATTCAGGATATCGTCGAAAATGTCTTGATGGAGTCAGCCTTCAAGAAAACTGCTAAAGAGTATATTACTTACCGTCAGGAACGTAATCGCATTCGCGAAGCAAAAAGTAATCTCATGAGCATCTATAAGACGATTGCTGTGGCCGATGCTTCCGAGGATTCAGATGTGAAGCGCGGCAATGCGAACGTTGATGGGAATTCGGCTATGGGTAAGATGCTACAGTTTGGAGCAGAAGGTGCTAAAATCTTCGCCAAGACTATTTTGATGAGTCCAGAATATGCCAAGGCTCATGATAATGGTGATATTCATGTGCATGATTTGGATTTTTATGCTACTGGCACACTGACGTGTTGCCAGACTGACCCTTTGCAATTATTTGCTGATGGTGGCTTTAATACCGGTCACGGTCATCTGCGCACACCAAACAGCATTGGTAGCTATGGCGCACTAGCAGCAATTATATTGCAGGCCAATCAGAACGAGCAGCATGGTGGTCAAAGTATTCCAAACTTTGACTATGCCATGGCGCCTGGAGTCAATAAGAGTTTCCGTAAGGCAGTGAATCGTGCTATTAGGCAGTATAATCGCTTCAGTGGCAATAAAGAAATTACGGTTAAGATACCAGAAGATCTAGCTTATGGTGATGAAAAGGCCATCAAGAAACTGAAGTTGCCTGAGGGAATTATCGAAAGTGCCAACGAGGATGTCGAGCGCCAGACTTTCCAAGCGATGGAAGGCTTTATCCATAATCTTAATACAATGCACTCAAGGGCCGGTGCACAGGTGCCGTTTACTAGTATTAACTTTGGTACTGACACTAGTCCAGCTGGAAGATTAGTTAGTAAGTGTTTGTTGGAGGCGACTGAGGATGGTTTAGGCCACGGTGAAACTCCGATTTTCCCAATTTCGATTTTCAAGGTGAAAGAAGGAGTAAATTACAATCCTGAAGACCCGAACTATGATTTGTTCAAAAAGAGTATGGAAGTGAGCGCCAAAAGGTTATTCCCGAACTTTGTCTTCATTGATGCGCCATTCAATCTTAAGAGTTATAAGCCAGGCGATTATCGCACCGAAATTGCTACTATGGGCTGTCGCACCAGAGTTTTTGGCAGTATCTTCCCAGAAAGTGATGGCATTGCGACCGGTCGCGGCAATCTGAGCTTTACTACTATTAACCTCGTGCGGCTAGGTATTAAACATGGTATTGCCTTGCATGAACGTAAAGAGGCTGATTGGTCTGGATTCTACAAGGACCTTGACGAAAAAATGGACTTAGTTGCTGGTGAACTATTAGAAAGGTATGAGTTCCAGGCTAGCCAGCACGTGAGGAATTTCCCATTCTTAATGGGTGAGGGTAACTGGTTTGGAAGCGAAAAACTCAAATGGAATGATGAGCTACGCGACGTCATCAAACACGGAACTCTAAGTATTGGCTTTATTGGGCTGGCTGAATGTTTGGTTGCGATGTTGGGCAAGCACCACGGTGAAGATGAAGAAGCCCGCGAGCTAGGGCTTGACATCGTAACGCATATGAGGGAGAAATGTGATGCCTTTAGCAAGAAATATAAGCTGAATTTCACTCTGTTAGCTACACCGGCAGAAGGTTTGGCGGGTAGATTTACTAAAATTGATCGTAAGGAATATGGCACGATTAAGGGAATAACAGACCGTGATTATTACACTAATAGTTTCCACGTGCCAGTGTATTATCCAATCGGAGCTTTCGAGAAGATTGAGATTGAAGCGCCATATCATGCTCTTTGTAATGCTGGTCATATCACTTATATTGAGCTAGATGGTGACCCAAGCGACAACATTGAAGCTTTTGAGGCAGTAATTCGTAAGATGAAGGAATGCGGTATTGGCTATGGCTCTGTGAATCACCCAGTTGATCGCGACCCAGTCTGTGGCTATTCGGGCATTATTGCCGGAGACCGTTGTCCGAGCTGTGGTCGGCACGAGGACGATGTTCCATTTGAAAGATTAAGGAGGATTACCGGATATTTGGTCGGTAGTCTCGAGCGCTGGAATGATGGTAAGAAGGCTGAAGAGCATGACCGCGTCAAACACGAAGTACGTTGTGATTTGAATGGAGTCTATTCTCCAGACGAAAAAGCTGAGCGCGAAGCAGCGAAGAAGAGCCGCAAGGTGATGACGGGAAAGAAATAGGAAATTGTCGTGCGCATTAGACTTTCGGGACCACTGGAACGAGATAATATCGTAAATGGCTATGGCCTCAGGGCGGTACTTTGGACTCAAGGTTGCTATCGTCATTGCCCAGGCTGTCAGAATCCAGAAACTTGGGATTTTGCGGGCGGTTTTGAAGTTGAGGTTGAGGAAGTTAAAAATAAGCTGCGAGAGTTTAAGGGGCAGGCAGGAATCACTTTCTGTGGGGGGGAACCCTTTGAACAGCCCGAAGCTTGCCTAGAAATTAGCGAATGGTGTCGCCAGGAATTAGGTTGGAACGTCTGGAGTTTTAGTGGATACACGTATGAACAGCTACGAGAAATTGGCGGAGCAAAGTGGAACTTCCTAAAGAGTCTAGATGCTTTGATTGATGGACCGTTTATCCTAGCTGAGAGAGATTTGACCCTTAAGTTCCGCGGGTCGAGGAACCAGCGATTATTACATTTAGAACATGGAACAGGCAAAATCTTGGAGGTAGAATAATGGCAAAAATAGCGATGATTGCTTGCGTAAGCCGAGATCGTGGTTTAGGCAAGGATGGCAAACTCATTTGGCGCATTTCAGAAGATATGAAATTCTTCAAAAAAATGACCAGTGGTCATATAGTAGTGATGGGTCGCGGTACCTATGATAGCATCGGTGGGCCTTTGCCAGATCGTAAGAATGTTGTGTTGTCGCATAGCAAGCTAGATGGCGATGTGGCATGGATGAAGAGTCAAGAGGAGCTGGAGAAATATCTAGCAAAGACTGATGAAGAAGTTTTTGTAATTGGTGGAGCCTCGTTGTACGAAATGTTTTTGCCTAAATGTCAGAAAATCTATTTGACAGAAGTGGATAATGTACGTCCGGCAGATGTTTATTTTCCAAAGTTTCGGCCGAGCGAATTTAACTGTCATGTCTTGCAGAGCGGAGTTCATGAAAAATCTAGCTATGATATCGTCGAGTATGTCAGGAAGGAGGACTGATGGTCGCAAAAACCAAGCCTACTAAGCCGAAAGTCGGGGAGACGGATTTGTCTGAAGCTCTCATGGTAGCAAAAATTGAAGATTGGATTAAGCGGGATGCCACGGCCAGTATATCTTGATTATGCCGCCGATATGCCAGTGTTGGAGTGTGTTAAGGCGGAAATGTTTAGGGTAATACAGTTAGACTGTGGTAATGCCGCGGCCTTGCATACCTGGGGTCATAGAGCGCATGAGATTATGGAAGAAGCTCGAGTCAGTGTAGCGCGACTGATTGGCGCGGAGCCTGATGAAGTTATCTTTGTTTCTGGAGGCAGTGAGGCTAATAACACTGTCATGGAAAGCTTTCGCGGGCAGAGGGTAGCAATCAGTAGCATAGAGCATCCTAGTGTGCTAGAAGCGGCAAAAGTGAGAGCTAGAGAGATGGTGCAGATACCAGTGGATGAGTGGGGGAGAGTACGAGTAGATGATGTGCCGAGTAGGGTAGATCTAGTATCAGTAATGTTGGCCAATAATGAGCTTGGGACGATCGAGCCCGTGCAAGAAGTGGTAGCATACGGACATAGGCACGGTATGTTGGTGCATACTGATGCAACGCAAGCAGTGGGCAAGATGCATATTAATGTGAAGGAGCTTGGAGTAGACTATTTGACTTTATCGGCGCATAAGTTTGGCGGGCCAATTGGGGTAGGCGCCCTGTATGTAAGGATGGGTGCTCCATATCGGTCGTTGGTCCTAGGTGGACATCAGGAAAATGGTCAAAGAGCTGGTACTAGTAATGTAGTAGGGATTGCTGGTCTGGGAGCGGCTGCAAAATGGTGTTGGGATGAGTGGAGCTGCAAAAAATGGCAAAGTGTGGCGGGGTTAAGGGATGAGCTAAAAAGCCGAATCCTCGCCGAGGTGCCATATAGTAGTTGTAATTCGCCAGCGGAGGGTTGTTTACCAAATATCTTAAATATGAGCTTTCGGGGAGCAGAAGGTGAGAGTATTCAATTATATTTAGATGCGGAAGGGATTGCGGTGGGTACTGGTAGCGCCTGTGCATCTGGAGACATTAAGCCGAGCCATGTCTTGATGGCGGCTAGAGGCGATGCAGAGGTAGCACATAGTAGTATTAGATTCTCACTAGGGATCGAGACTACTAGGGCAGATATTATGAGGGTGATGGAGGTATTACCAAAAGTAGTGCGGAAGTTGCAAGGTATGAGTACAATTAAAGTAAAGGCACGAGGATAGCATGGGCGACTGGGTGTATTCGGACATAGTAAAGGAGCATTTTCTGAGCCCCCGCAACTTCATGATGGGAGATGAAGATCAATATCAGTATGATGCTGAGGGTATTGTCGGGAATCCGGTCTGTGGCGATCAAATGAAAATGTATATCACAGTAATAGATGACAAGATTATCGACGTGAAGTGGAAGACATATGGTTGTGCCAGTGCGATTGCTTCGACCTCGGCACTTTCGGAACTTGTGAAGGGGAAAAGTCTGGATGAAGCTCTGCAAGTGGGGCCAGAGGAGATTACCGAATATCTAGGTGGGTTACCAAAGCATAAATTTCATTGTTCGGTTTTGGGTCACGAGGCTTTGGCCGCAGCAATTGAAAATTATCGCAAACTAACATAAAATATAGTCATGTATATCCGGAACCGTTTGGCGAATGTTGTTGATAAATTTGCAATTGTAATAATTGCCGCTTCTGGATTGTGGCTAGAATTTGCGACCTTTGGTGATCAAGCTTGGAGGTTGCTAGATGTGTGGTTCTTGCTGGTAACGACAGTATATTATGGTGTGAATGGGCTTTATAGCTTGATCCAGAAAACCTGGCAGGGTAAAATGATTTGCCCGATGCTAAATGGCATGGTGGTGACTGCAGGTCTGGGGCTATTGGTCGCGAGGATTGCTGGTGCGACTGGCACTATTGATATCTTGGGTCTAGAAGGATTTGGGTGTTTTTTGGTAAACTTTCTTTTGCCGATTGGAGTTTTTTTGGATTGGCTGATTTTAGTCAAAAAAGGCACTTGGCATCCGGTTGATCCGTGGTACTGGCTGGGATTAATGCTCAGCTATGCCGGTATGATTATTTTGACGGCCAGGTCAGCAGGTGGTTTAGTGTATCCATATAGTTTTTTGGATTATACGCATATTGGTATTGATACTATGGTTTGGTGGATCGCTCTGGTATCATTAATTATCCTGGTGATTGGTTATAGCTTGTTTTTGCTAGATTTTGCTCTGAGTGGGGCGGTGCATCGTTATATTGTGCTGCCGAAGATCAAGACGATTATCATTGAAGAAGAGATAGAGGATACAGAAAGGGCGGATAGGCCAAAAGGGCCTAAAGGACTGAAAGAACTAAAGGAGCCAAAGAAGGCCGAGCAACCAGCAGTAGCTGTGGAACCAGCGCCAGCCAAAACAGTCAAAAAACCTGCTCAAAAGGTCGTAGTGGAAGAACTGAAAGATAAAAAGTCAGCCCAGAATCTCCATGGGACTAAGAATCGCAGCACTAGTAACAGGCCGGAGTCTCGACCGAAGCAGGCAACGACTAGCAAAAAGCCACCGCTATCCAAAGATTATCAGGTCAAGCCGAAGGAGCCCACAAGTAAGGCCACTAGCCAGGAGAAAAAGCCGAAGAAGCAGAATAAAGAGACTGCCAACCAGCCATCGGCTAAGACTGGTCAGACGGCAAAAAAGAGCAAAAAAGCACCAGTGTTAGCGCCAGCTCCAGCTAAGCCTAAGAAAGAGGTTGCTAGCCAGCCACCTCAAAATGACCAGACAAAGGCCAAATAGTCATGCCAATGTCACTTTGACTTGCTAAGATGATAACAGTGATATAGTCGATCATGTTAAGCAAGGAAAATTTATGGCAATTTTAGAAGTCAAGAATTTATCAAAAGTCTATGGCAAGGGTAACAACCAGGTTCATGCCGTCGATAATGTTAATTTTTCTGTCGAAGAGGGTGAGTTTGTGGCGATTGTGGGGGCTAGTGGCTCCGGAAAATCGACTTTGCTACATCTCCTGGGCGGAGTAGATCGCCCTAGTTCTGGCAAAGTTTTAATTGATGATAAAGATATTTACGAGCTATCAGATGATGCTTTAGCAATTTTTCGCCGACGTCAAATCGGTATCATCTATCAATTTTATAACTTAATCCCAATTTTAGATGTGAAGGAAAACATCACTTTGCCTTGCGATCTGGACAATAAACCAGTGAGTAAAAAACGTCTGAATGAGCTACTGAATACGTTAGGATTAGAAAACCGCACTACGCACCTACCCAACCAGCTTTCTGGCGGCCAACAGCAGCGGGTCTCAATCGGCCGAGCGCTCATTAACGATCCGGCTTTGATCTTAGCAGATGAGCCGACCGGTAATCTTGATTCAAAAGCCGGCGAAGAAATTGTAGCTTTGCTCAAACTTTCTAATCAGAAGTATCATCAGACCATTGTAATTATTACCCATGATTTAGAAATCGCTAGTCAGGCCGATCGAGTGATTACCTTTGAAGATGGCAAAATCATCAAAGACGAACGCATGTAGGAGTGGCTATGAAAGTCTTACAACGTTTAACAGTTGAGAACTTGCGCAAAAACCAACGACGTACGATTGTGACAGTCATTGGGGTGCTGTTGTCTACGGCACTGATTCTTGCAGTAGTGGGTATGGTGACTAGTTTTCAAAAAATGATGGTTAATTACACGATCGCCGAGTACGGTGATTTTCACGAAATGTACCAAGAAGTGCCGGTGGCAGCAATTGAGCAAATCACTCATAATCATCATGTGGCTAGTCAGTATTATTCCCAAGCCGTCACTGCTGAAGGGATTGGGGAGGAAGACTACCAAACTTATCAAGTCTATCAGCACCTTCCTTACCATGCCAGTAGTTACGAAAAGTTTCAGGTCTTACCGAGCGGAGCAGAAGGTAAGTATAATGTCTATGTGCGCTACGATCAGCCTAAGCAGTATGAGGAAATTCGCCAGAGTATCCTAGGGGCACTGGAAGCGGAGCTAGGTGAGAATATTAATTATCGCACTAACAGTGACTTATTACGTTATGAATCGCAGGTCATGAATGATAGCGCTTTAGCTATGCTATATAGTATGGCCGCAATCGTGATTGCGATTATTGTGGTCACTAGTATCTTTGTGATTCGCAATAGCTTTAGTATCTCAGCGACAGAACGGGCAAGACAATTTGGAATGCTGGCCAGTGTGGGTGCTACTCCGCGGCAGATTCGGCACAGTGTTTTCTTTGAGGGGTTGGTAATTGGGATAATTGGTATTCCCCTCGGAATTCTACTCGGCATTGCAGCTGTAGCGGTGCTCGTGGTAGTGGTAAATGTTTTGCTGGAAGGAATGATGGAGACTGTGGTCGAATTTGCTATGCCTTTTTGGATCTTCCCAGTGACCATTACTCTGAGCATGATTACCATTTTCTTCTCTAGTCTGATGCCAGCGATCCGGGCGGCACGGATGTCTCCCATTGAAGCTATCCGCGGCAATCAAGATATTAAAATCAAAGCGAAAAAATTGCGCTCGCCGAAGATTATTAAAAACGTTTTTGGCATTGGTGGAGTGATCGCAGACAAAAATCTGAAACGCAGTCGCAAAAAATATCGTACTACGGTAATTTCGATTGTATTGTCCGTAGCAACTTTCATTGGGTTATATAGCTTTATTTCTTACGGTCAGGATTTGATCGGCATGGAGTTCACTGATTCGGAGGTTGATTATGCGATTTCTGGCGCCTCAGCGGAATTCTACCAAGAGATTCAGGAAAAATTTGATCTCAAAGATTCGGCTTATTATCTGCAATCGACCACGCATGACGTTTTTGTGATGCAACAAGCAGCTTTTGAAAAGTTTGCCTCGAGCTTGGGTATTCATGAGAAGGATTACAGCCATGTCGCCATCATGAATCCATATTATATTTACCAGGAAAATGGCAAAACCGAAGTTAAAAAAGAAGATGTTAACTCTGGCCAAAAAGCAACTTTCCGGCGCGAACCCGTAGGCGCCATGCCGGATAAATGCATAGAAACCGAGGAGCTAGAGGGGGTGGATGGTACGCATTCTACTGTGGATATGAATTGTTATTATGCTGCAGTTGGTCAGCCTAAAGATATTGAGATTACTATTACTAAGATCACTGATCAATATCCTATCGGCTATGATACGCGTAAGTATTGGACCTTCGTATTAGTACCAGAAAATTATTATCTGCGCTCGGAATTAAATGTCGTAACCGATCTCAAAGACAAAGAAAATCACCTCGGCGGACAATATATAGAAACGAATTTCTATGCGGAGAATGTCGAAAACGGCAAAGAGATTAGTGAGTATATCGACCAGCGGCTGAAGTCCGGTAAAATTGGTGATGACTATATTTATTATCAAGACGTACGTGAAGATATGTCGCAAATGCGCCGGATGTATTTGCTGATTTCGATCTTTCTCTATGGTTTCGTGATTGTAGTCACCTTGATTGGTGTGACAAATATCTTTAATACTATCACCACCAATATTGCTCTGAGGGCACGGGAATTTGCCATCCTCAAATCGATTGGTATGACTAGTCACGAGTTTAACCGTATGGTGCGGTTGGAAAGTTTGATGTATAGCCTCAAAGCTTTGCTGATCGGTATTCCGCTCGGTCTGCTGCTATCGTATGGCTTTTATCAGTCCTTTGCTAATACGGTAGACTTTGGTTGGAGTATTCCGTGGATTGCAATCTTGATATCGGCGGCAGCAGTGGGAATCTTGATCAGTATCATTATGCACTACTCAGTGCGGCAGGTAGAGAAGCAAAATATTATTGAAACTATCCGCCAAGAAAATATCTAGTATATAATATAGTACATGAAGGCCAGGGTTTTAATTATTGAAGATAATCAATTAACTGCGCGCGGTCTGCAGTATCTGCTAGAACGTGAGGGGTACCTCGTAACCACCGTAGTTGATTTAAAATCTGCCAAGCAAACTCTGGCCACTCAAGATTTCGAGCTGCTAATCATGGACGTGGGGCTACCTGATGGCGATAGCTTTAGTCTAGTACGGCAACTTCAAGATAGTCTCAAGGATAAAGCAATTATTTTCCTAACCGCTCGAGACCAAGAAGAGGATATTATCAGGGGTCTAGAACTAGGTGCAGAGGATTATATTACCAAGCCTTTTCGCAATCGAGAGTTGCTACTAAGGGTCAAGAAAGCTTTGCGTCAGCCTCTAGGTTTAGGCAAAAAACTGACCATTGGTCATTTTTCGCTAGACCTGGAAGCGCATGAACTGATGATTGACGGCAAAATCATAGTTTTGACCGCCCTTGAATATCGAATTATGATTTGCCTGATGGAAAATGCGGGCCATATTGTCACTCGCGAGCGGTTACTCGATGAGATTTATGATGCTTCAGGGCGGGTGGTGAATGATAATACTTTGTCGGTTTACATCAAGCGCTTGCGGCAGAAACTGCGTCCGCGGGATAACATCAGTACGATTAAAAACCTCGGTTATCGTTTTGAGGTGCCGCAGGACGGTGGTGAGGATGTTTAAAAAACGTCTCCAGCAAGTGCTGTTGCCGATAGTACTGATGACTACCGTAGCGATACTGGCAGGGCTTATGATCGCAGATCGGTCCTTGGCATACTTCCGTGCGCAGTCTAACCGTGAAGCAGCGGCTTGGATCGGTTTTGTCCTAGAGCAAGATCCCGATGTTGCTCAGACTGAAATCATGCAGGTATTGGAAAATTTATCAGAAGGTAATGAGCTGAATGATCAGATTAGAGCGGGCCAAGCAGTCTTAGCGAAGTATGGTTACCTTGAGCAGGATTTTGTCAGTCGCAGCGCAGAGTATGTCTGGCGAGCAGCCATGCGCAGTATCTTGGTGTCTGTAGCGGGGATGAGTTTGATTTTAGCTGGATATTTTTGGTGGAAGGATTGGCGCTATAGCCGTCAGATTAAACGGCTGGTGGTATATCTTCAGGATCTGAGTACTCAAACCTATGATTTGCGCTTGGAGTACAATAGTGAGAATGAACTATCTTTCTTAAGTAACGAATTATATAAGATTACGGTTTTGCTGAAAGAGGCGGCCGAGCTGAACCGTCGCGAACGGCAAAATCTAGAGGTGGCTCTAGCCGACATTTCGCATCAACTACGTACTCCTTTAACGTCCTTGCAAGTCACTCTAGATAATTTGTATGATGATCGCGAGATGCCAGAGGAGCTAAGGCAAGATTTTTTGCGTTCAGCTGGGCACCAAGTAGAAGCGATGTCTGACCTAGTGATGACATTGCTAAATTTGGCTAGATTAGATAACAAAACTATCCAGATGCATGATAGCTCACTGACAGCTGGAGAGCTATTGCATGTCGTTCAAGAGAAAGTAGCAGTTTTGGCCGATATTGCCGATGTGGAAATAGTCTTGACGGGCGATCGCGACGGTATAATTGAGGTAGATACTAAGTGGCAGACTGAAGCATTGGTAAACATTATCAAGAATTGTATCGAGCATAGCCCGGCCGGAGAAAAGATAACGATCAACGTGAAGGTCTCGCCACTGTTCGCGAAAATCATTATCACAGATCATGGCCAGGGTATTCCAGCTGGTGAAGTGCGTCGAATTTTTGAGCGCTTCTATCGTGCATCTAATGCCGTTGATGGCAGCATTGGTATTGGTTTATCCTTCGCCAAAGCAGTTATTGAGGCAGATGGTGGGCAAATTACAGTTAAATCAACTGAGGGTGAAGGCACAGAATTTTGCGTCAAATACTTACGACAAGGCTAAAGAGGAAATGATATAATAAAACAAAGGAGTAAATGTAATGAAGAAAGTGATTTTGACGGGAGCTAGTGATGGGCTAGGTCGTGCTTTCGGCCAGAAATGTCTTGAAAACGGAGTAAAAGTAGTGGCACTTTGCCGTACGCGGCCAGATTATGATTGTAAATTTATCCAGACTGACTTAGAGAATGCAGCATCGATGAGCATGGCTTGTGAGAAAATTCGCAATGAGTGTGGAGAGTTTGATGTGTTAGTAAATTGTGCTGGTGTGCAAGTAGTGCGCGAAACTGGCAAAATTGACTATACCGGGCTAGAGAGGTTGTTTCGTATTAATACTTTAGCACCGATTTTTCTGACGTCAGAACTGTTTGATAGACTCAAACAGTTCAATGCCGATGTCCTAAATGTTGGTTCAACCTGCGGAACTAAAGCTGGTTATCCAGGCGAGGTAGCCTATACTACTTCAAAGTGGGGGCTAAGAGGAACTAGCTATACTTTGCAAGCCGAGCTTAAAGCGACGGGCTGCCGAGTGATTCAATTTAACCCCGGGGGAATGAATACTCGCATCAAGGCCAAAGATACCGGAATTGAAGTGTCTGACCCTGAGAATTGGATGAATCCTGCTGATATCGCTGACGTAATGTTTTATATCCTTAGCTTACCTAAACAGCTTGAAGTTAGCGAAATCACTATTAACCGAAAGGTGGCATAGTATGGCCGTGATTGTGGGTGGAGTGATTGAGCAAGATGGTAAGTATCTTTTAGTGCAAGAAGCACAGGCGAAATGCCGGGGCCAATGGAATTTACCAGCAGGACATTTAGATCCAGGCGAATCCGTGTTTGCGGCTGCTAAGCGCGAAGTCTACGAGGAAAGCGGTCTGGAGGTAGAGCTCACGGGTATCTGCCAGATTGGTAACCGTATTCTCGAGACAGATACTTGGGTTTCGGTCATTTTTACAACCAAGGTGATTGGTGGAGAAATCAAAATTGATCCGAGCGAAATACTTGATGTAAAGTGGTTTAGTTACGAAGAAATTCTAGAAATGCGGGCGAAGCTTCGGAATGAGATTCTGACTCTGGGAGCGATTGATAACGTAAGGTTGGGGATAGCTGCGCCATTAGAAATGGTAGCTATGTATGATCCTATTAAGTCCAACTAGTATTACCAAACAGCGGACGGGGAAACCGATCCAACGATTATAGCTGTATGATGGATTGGTAAATGCTTGATCAAACCTTAGGTAATGCGCTTTGGCTGACCATGATGCTGTATAGGTGAGACTAGAACTTGACCAGTTATCGCCTTCTTGACCAAAGTTTCTGATTAAGCCTGTGTCTAGATCAATAAGTCCGCTACGGACGAAGTAAAGAGAATTGCTAGTATATTTTAGGCTATCAAAAATGAAAAAATGATAGCCTAAAATTTCATCTCCACCCCTGTTATGAGAAATAGATGTGGCTTACATTTTTTAAAAAATGTAAGCCTGCACAGAATCTACTTTTTTGTACTATTCGCAGTCCTTTTTCGTCCGTAGCGGGTATATTCATCTTAGTAGTGCAAATCGTCTGCCCGTAGAAATGGGAAGCCGTGGTCGTAATTGGGTTGCTAGTGCCTTTACCTATAGTAATGCTGCTTGGTCAGTCGCTTACAATTTCGATTTTCGTGCCTCAGGTGTTAACCCATCCGGCGGCCCGAATAATCGTTACTTCGGTTTCCCCGTCCGCTGTTTGGTATAGCTAGTTGGCAAAACAGAAAATTACTTTACTTCGTCCGTAGCGGGAATGTCGACTTGTACTACGGTTCTCTGAGGAGCTTCGGTAGGCATGGCGGCGATTGGTCTCGCTCAGCGGTGGCCTATGGGGTTGGTACCTGGGCGGCTAGAGCTTACTACCTCGAATTTAATCCCTCGACTGTCAGCCCGTCCTACGGCCCAGACCTTCGTTGGTACGGTTTCCCCGTCCGCTGTTTGGTATACTAGTACTAGTGCTTCTTTAGTTCCTATTCTGTGAGAGACTAAAAGAAACTGGCAGTGGAGCATTATTACTCTATTGCTCCACTTACCTTCCATAGCGAGTCTCGAACAGAATAGGAACTAAAGAAGCTTATGAGTAGTATTAGGGAACAGTGAACAAACAAAAAACACCTCCAACGAGGCTCAAACCAGCTTTGGCTGGGTCGGCAGGGATCGAACCTGCGAATGTCGGGACCAAAACCCGGTGCCTTACCACTTGGCGACGACCCATTACATTGACATTTTAGCACATCTTAACGATTTTGACTAGCAGACTTTTTGCTCATCACGTCTCTAGTCATAGTATCATCAGTATTCTCGGCATCTCTAATATTAGGCAGCTCTTCAAAAATCACTTTAATACAGCCAGCAATCGGTATCGCAATAATAGCACCGACTAATCCAAAAACATTCATACCGACGATAATAGCAATCAAAATAATAGTAGCTGGCAAATTTAGAGCGCTCCCTTGAATCTTAGGCGCAATTACATTGTTCTCAATCTGCGCATAGATGATGTAGAAAACCAAGAAAATTACTGCAGCAACCGGCGAACTAAACAATAACACTAGAGTAATAAGCACACAACTAATAATTGGACCGAACATTGGGATCAGATAAAAGACCATGGCTAACAAACCCATCGGCAAAGCTAAATTGCCAGGGAAGCTACACACAAGCGCTAGCAATAAAACTGCAATCGTTACCACACATCCATCCAAAAAGGCCACCATGACTTGGTGTGACACATAGGTCGAAACCACATCCACCATTCGCCCTGCTAAGTGTTTAAAAGCGCGCACGGAAGAATTCTTCCTATGTCCTTCCATAATATTCCAAAACGAATCCACAATTCTGGGTCCTTCTAGAGAAAAGAACAAAGTCAAAACAATCGTCAGGATGACATTAGTCAAAACCTGCGCTACTGTACCTACTCCAGTCATCAGGAAATTGCCCAAATTCGACAAAAAACTACTAGAAAAGGCCTGCAAACCCGTGACTATCTCTTCTTGTAAATTCTCAATGCCAAAAGTCCGACCGATATCATTAATACCATCCCAGCCGCCCAGAGTATGTTCAAAAGTGGCCGGAAGCTGCTGCACAAACTGCGTAGTTTGGTCAATCACTGCCGGGCCTACTACGGAAACGATCACACCTAAAATCCCAATTACCAGTACATAAGCCAAGACTGCCGAAGAGGTAGAGTGCTCTTTGCGAGTCAAGCGGTCTATGCGCTGCGCTAAAGGACGAATCGCTAAAGTCAGAAACAAGGCAATGCCAATAATTAGCAAGGCCCCCCAAGCCTTCCAGACAAACAAACCTGCCAGCCCGAAGGCCAAAATCACCAACCAAAAACGCACAAAAGTTTTGGTGTCAACCTCCACACTGATAGTTTTACTCATATGGCCTCCTTTCCTTAATTCTACTATGCTTTTTTAGTCCTGTCCATGATAATAACGCGCCAAAAAACTAGCTTTATATTCATAAAAATTACCGTTCATGATGGCACTGCGAATTTCTTCGGTCAAGCGCACTATAAAACGTAGATTATGGATAGAGGCTAAATTATAATATTTACGTTTCTTGGCTGTATCACCTGAGCGCCAGAGAGACCGTAGACTGCCTCTAGTCCAACCGGCTTGACAGGTGCAACAGTCGCATCCTGGATCCAAGACTTCGCCAGCATTGGCGAACTTGCGCAAGTTGATATTGCCATCACGAGTATAGATCTTGCCGTGCCGGGCTTCTCGTGTCGGAGCAACGCAGTCAAAAGTATCCGCCCCCATTTCTGCGCCGATCAGAATATCATCTGGATGAGATAATCCCAGAAGATGACGTGGCTTTTGCGCTGGTAATTCTTCGTTGCACCAGCGCAAAATTTCTCCTAAATCTTCCTTTAAGAAAGCGCCGCCCAGACCAAAGCCATCAAATTCCGCTCCATCCACCCGCATGGAGCCTAATGTTCTAGCAGTGGCGCGACGCAAATCCTCCCAGCGACCACCCTGCAATACTCCGTAAAGATTCTGCCGATAGCCTAACTGATCGCGTAATTTCAGATGTTCTTTGAGGCTGCGTTCCGCCCAGCGCTCGGTGCGGGCCAGAGCCTCAACATTGTAATCATAAGTATCGGCTAGAGAGGTCAATTCGTCAAAAGCCATGTGAATATCGGCGCCAATGCGACACTGAATTTGCATCGATTCTTCTGGACCAATGAAATCGGGCTGATGATCAAAAGGGTCTAAGAAATTGACTCCGTCTTCGGTCACTTGGGCCAAGCGCTCTTTATGAGCCGTGTTGGTCACACCGCGTTCGCGCTCCATAGACACAATCTTGCCTAATCCAGAGCCTAGGGACATGACTTGAAAACCTCCAGAGTCAGTCAGAGTCGGGCCATCCCAAGCTGAGCTTGGGATATCATCCACACGCGGGGGATGCCAGCTCGCCAACCCACCAGCCGAAGCAATTATGTTGCTTTGGCGACGTAAATGAAAGCCGTTCGAGAGCATCGCCTGCGCACCAAGATTATGTAAATCTTCCACTGAGACGAAACGCACGTAGCCGTTGGTCCCCACCGTCATAAAAGCTGGTGTCCTAATCTGTCCATGAGCTGTCGTGATAATGCCTGCGCGCCCTAATCCATTAGGTAATTGTTTTTCAATCTTGAATTCCATTATCACGTATTATACCATATTCCTTCAATAAAATAGCTGCTCCGCGGAGCAGCTACATCTAAGGCCTTAGATGTTTTTCCCATGTCGATATTGCAAATGATCGACCAAGCTATTAGCTAGGTGTTTGGTCAAAGGCAACAACATGGCTTCTAGTAACAATCCTGCCACATAGGCAAACGCAGCCTGAGTCACAAACTCCATGAATGGTAACCTACCATAAAAAGCCACCGTCTCAAAGACTAATGAATCTACCAAATGAGCCACACAAGATGATAGAAAAATGCGTCGGATCAACTGATGTTCCTTGGTACTCTTGCGGATCTTTTCAAAGATAAAATTATTGGTCAACTGACTAGCCAAGAAGGCTGACAAACTTGCCAAAAATATCCTCCCCACCATGCTATATGAAGCTTCAAAGGCCCCATTATCAGCCCCGGGATAATCCGGTAAAAGGTGTGTTAAGAACAAGAAAGCCGCCGTCAATGCGCCAAAAATGCTGCCGTAGTAGGCCACCCGGTTGGCCATTTTTTGACCATAGATCTCCATTAGTAGATCCCCAATGACGTATGAAATCGGAAACAGCAGAATACCAGCATCAACCGGAATGCCACAGAAATTCCAAATTTTCATGGCCATCAAATTTGCCACCACCAAAATAATACTCAACATGCTGGCAAACAGGATCAAGACCGACACGGCTTGAGTAGGAACAGAAACTGAATTTTGAGTTTTCATCTAAAACCCCTCCTTTTAATATAAATGTACGATACACTCGCAAAACGAGCACTACATCTACTATTATATCACGTGGTCTAGACAAAGTCAACTTAAGACCACAAAAATGATAGAGTATCCATTGACTTCTTTAAAAATTAGCAGTATCATAATGAGATGTTAAAGTTGTTCAAATATCTCAAACCATATCTTTGGCAGGCAATTTTACTGCTAATCTCTATCGCTGCGCAGGTCTGGACTGGCCTCCAACTGCCCGCTATGATGGCCAACATCATTAATAATGGTATCGTAGCTGGTGACCTTAACTATATTTGGACGACCGGTGTCTGGATGATTGGCTTCGCACTGTTTTCGTCAGCTTGTGCTTTTACGGCTAATTTTATTTCTGCCTGGCTAGGGGCACGCATTACTCGCGATATTCGTAGCGACTTTTTTGCTCACGTGCTCAGCCTGACAACTTCCGAAATCGATAATTTCTCTACAGCTTCTCTAATTACTCGTACAGTTAATGATATTTTCTTAGTGCAGCAGGCGATTACTATGACCTTATCCATGGGTGTGCGCGCTCCACTTACTTGTATTCTCGCAATTGGTCAAGCCATTGCGACCGCGCCAGATATGACTTGGATTATTGCTCTAGCAGTACTGGTGATTATCGCTCTAACGATATTGATTATGAGCATCGTGATGCCAAAATTCAAAATTATCCAGAAAATGGCGGATCGGATTACTTTACTCACGCGGGAAAACTTAACTGGCTTACGGGTCATCCGAGCTTTCAATAATGAAGCTGTTGAACAGCGCAAATTTGATCGCACTAACGACAGCTATTCCAAGCTCAATGCCTGGGTGGATGTAATTATGTCACTAGAGAACCCGTTAATCAGTTTAGTTTTTAATGGCACTACTCTGCTCTGTATCTGGATTGGCATCTCATTGATTACCCGTGACTTTGCCTATCTAGGTAACATGATGGCATTCATGCAATATGCCATTCAGGTAGTGATATCATTCCTCTTCTTGACTATGCTTTTCGTGGTTTTGCCGCGCGCAAGTGTTTCGGCTAAGCGAGTAAACGAAGTTCTAGAGGCCAAATCAAAGATTACTTGGAAGCCACAAACTATTGGTAAGCCCGATCTTAAGCCTTCAGTAGAGTTTGCTCATGTAGACTTTGCCTACGGTGGAGCCGAAGAAAAAGTCTTACAAGATGTTTCATTTACTGCGAAAGTCGGCGAAACTACGGCTTTTATCGGTTCAACGGGCTCCGGTAAGTCAACTTTGATCAACTTAGTACCGCGATTCTATGAAGCTACTGCCGGTGAGATTAAAATTAACGGTATCAATATTAAAGATTTTGCTGAGCAGGATTTAATGCGACGTATCGGCTATGTGCCGCAGCGCGGAGTGTTGTTTGCTGGTACGGTGAAAAGTAATATTCTCTTCGGTGCTCCTGAAGCCGACGAAAAGCAGATGAAACTAGCTGCAGAGGTCTCTCAGTCGGCTGAGTTTATCAATAAACTAGAGAAAAAATACGATTCGCATATTGCCCAAGGTGGCACGAACGTTTCTGGTGGTCAGCGCCAACGGTTATCCATTGCTCGGGCAATCGCTAAAGATCCAGACATCTATATCTTTGACGATTCCTTCTCGGCTCTTGATATGAAGACTGATGCCAAACTGCGTGCTGCACTTAAACCGATTACAAAAGATGCTGTAACTCTAGTGGTCGCTCAGCGCATTAGCACAATTCGTGATGCTGAGCAAATTGTCGTATTAAATCAAGGTAAAGTAGTGGGTAAGGGTACGCATTTAGAGTTAATTGGTAAGTGCAAAGTCTATCGTGAAATCGCTAAGTCGCAATTATCTGAAGCAGAATTTAAGGTAGAATTAGCTAAGAGTGAAAAGGAGAATAATCATGCCTAGATCAAATCATGGTACTGAAAAACCCAAAAGCCTGGCCCTAGCCACGAAAATGTTTATCCGGTCTCTAAGACCTTGGCTATTACCTATCATTATTGCAATTATCCTTTCTATCGCCGCGACGGTTTGTTCGATTTTTGGGCCAAATATTTTGGGACGAATGACTAACTCGGCTGTTGAGGATTATACACAAGCCATTATCGCAAACGGTGGCACCGTACCAGATGTAGAGCGATTAACAGAAGCGATTAATTGGGGTAAAATTGGACAGCTCGCTTTAACATTAATAATTTTGTATGCTGTTTCTGCGATTTTGAATTATATCCAGGGTGTGATTTTTTCGGTTGTTTCCGCACATTATGCTCAGAAGATGCGAGCAGAGATTGTTGCAAAGATCTCGCGTCTACCTATTTCATATTTTGATCAGCACCAGATCGGCGATACCTTATCACGGATGAGTAATGACGTAGGCACGGTCGCTAATACTTTAGCAAATGTCTTGACTCAGATCACCACCAGTATAACGATGATTATAGGAATTTTGGTCATGATGATGACGATTTCGGTCTGGCTTTCCGTAATTGCTCTGATTTCAGTGCCACTTTCACTGATCTGTGTAAGTCTAATTGCTAAGAAATCTCAAAATTTCTTTCGCTCTGGTCAGGCGACTTTTGGAGTCCTCAATAGTGCTATTGAAGAAGACTATTCCGGTCAGTCAATTATCAAAGCCAATAATTATGAAGCTACGGCTATTCAAAAATTTGACCAGACCAACGACCGGCTCTGTGAGCTGACTTGGAAAGCCAACTTTTTGGCTCAATTAGCTTTCCCAATCACTAACATGTTTACCAACATCAGTTATGTGGCAATTTGTATAGCGGGTGGTCGCATGGCGATCGACGGTACTTTGTTAATTGGTAGTGTGCAAGCTTTTTTGCAATACACTAGTCAGTTTAATCGACCAATCACCGAGGTCTCGCAAATTACGTCTAGCATTCAGCAGACTCTAGCTGCGGCAGAGCGAGTGTTCAACTTCCTTGATGAGCCTGAGGAGGCGCCTGATTACGTCCCAGCTCAAACTATCAATGATATCAAGGGTGCAGTCGAGTTTCATCATGTTAATTTTTCCTATCAAAAAGATCAACCAATTATCAAAGATTTTTCAGTCAAGATCAAACCTGGAATGCAAGTAGCCATTGTTGGCCCGACTGGTGCTGGTAAGACGACGATCATTAATCTTTTGATGCGGTTCTACGATCCAGATAGTGGCTATATTGCGATTGACGGTGTACCCACTCGCGAAATGAAACGAGCTGATGTACGCAAAATGTTTGGTATGGTCCTGCAAGATACCTGGCTATTCTCTGGCAGTATTGAAGAGAATCTAAAATATGGTAATTCGAGCGCGCAACATGCCGATATTGTGCGAGCTACCGAAGCTAGCCACACTCACCACTTTATAGAGTCCTTGCCGCATGGCTATCGTACTCAGATCAATGAGGATTCTGACAACATTTCCGCCGGAGAGAAGCAACTTCTCACCATCGCGCGTGCCATGGTAGCGAATCCACCGATGATGATCCTAGATGAGGCTACCAGCAATGTCGACACTCGGACTGAGCAGCTAATTCAAGATGCCTTTGCTAAGCTAACTCACGGTCGGACTAGCTTTGTGATTGCTCACCGCCTGTCTACAATTCGCAATTCTGACCTAATTTTAGTCATGCGGGAAGGGAATATCGTGGAACAGGGTACACATGATCAACTCTTAGCTAAAGGTGGTTTCTATGCTGAGCTTTATAATTCTCAGTTTGCCGATGCTGAAATAGCGGCCTAAAAAATGACACCAGTCAAGGTGCCATTCTAAAGTGCTGAAGCCACCTGGCTCCATAGAGCTGGGAGAGAGCTAACAACCAAATTCTAAATAAAACTTAATCCTCTGATAAACAAACTCATTAATTTGCCGCAAATTATATAATCGACCACCAGACTGAGGTCTGGTGGTTTTGTGTTTGCCGGCCATGCCG
>CANOTH010000018.1 GCA_947570505.1 uncultured Candidatus Saccharibacteria bacterium | reverse complement strand
CCCCAGACTAACGATTTAGCAAACCGTCCCCTTCAGCCACTTGGGTAACCCTCCAAAACAATTCTATTGTAACACATCTTCACAGATAATAACAGCCCTTTTCGCCACTTCGTCCGTAGCGGCTACATCTACTTGAGTTACGATTCAGCTCGGAGCTTCGGTGTCCATGGTTACGGTTGGTCGCGAGCTGCTAAAACTTATTCGTCACCTACCTCAGCTAATGCTTACTACCTCAGCCTCAATGCCTCAGGTGTTAACCCGTCCAATTACGATGTTCGTTGGCTCGGTTTCCCCGTCCGCTGTTTGGTATACTAGTTAACCATTGTCCTTTTAAGTACTTCGTGCTATAATGAAACCAATTGCGTGCTCGGAGGTGCGTAAACCACATATCATAAAACCTATAACCGCGAGAAGATTGAATGAAGAAATTTACAAAAAATCTTTTACAAATTACTACTGGTATTTGCACCATGTTTACTCTCTGCGCTGGTAAAGCCATGGCTCTCACCGTTCAAGAAGGCGCTGAAGCAGCTCGTGCCGATGGTATGCCCGCCGAACTTATCGGTCCCGATGGTGTTTTTACTCAAGTCACTAATATTGTCCTGTACATCGTCGGTATTATTTCAGTTTTGATGCTGGTGTGGGGCGGTCTTCGCTATATTCTATCTGGTGGCGACAGCAAGAAAATTACTGATGCTAAGAACACTATTCTCTATGCTATCGTTGGTCTAATCATCTCTGTCCTAGCTTATGCTATTGTCAGGTTCGTTCTCAACGGTATTAGCGCAGTCACCGTCCCGGACGACCAGGCAATCATGGTCTTACAGACACTCATAGTCTAGCCTACTACTGACCCCATAAGTCCTTCAGTCGAAGGACTTATTTATTCTGCTGGCTTACTTATCGCTACTACCGCCACCATCACATGCTGTGCACCCGCCTGGCGCATTATCTCTACTGCCGCCTTCATACTCGCACCCGTCGTCCAAATATCATCTAACAACAAATATCCTTCCTCTGGTTCCAGCTTACTCGTCACAGCATAAGTAGTCTTCGCCTGTTCTTGTCGCTGAGCAACTTTCGCTCCCACCTGCACTGTATCAGTGTTTCTGTTCAAAAGCGGCTTCACCTTCCACCCTCTCCGACGCGCCAAATATCTAGCCAAAACCATAGTGTGGTCAAACCCGCGCTCCCGCACATGACGGCCAATCGTAGGCAAGGGAACTACCACCACTTCCGCTAAATCAGACGGCAGCACTTCGTCCAGAATCTCCGCTAGAACCGGCCCCGCTGCCCGTACCGAGCGGTATTTATAATCTTTAATCAACCGATTCAAAACACCTTCGCGCCAACCAGCCGACCAAAAGCCTTCAAACACCGTTTCGCATTCCGAACATAACATATTATTAGATAGTTTACTAATAGTTTGCTTACAGAGCGGACAAATCACCGATCGCCGCTCCAGCAAGTATTTTTCACAACAGCCGCACAAAATGCTTCCCAAATGCCCACAACCTCTACAAGAGTGCGGACAAAGTAGATCAATCAACCGACATTTTGTTGTATTTTTCACAACATTATTCATATTTAGTATTGATTTTACTACAAAAACCCGTTATAATAAAGCATAACAATATAACGGAGGTAATTCAAGCAATGGCTCGTACTAACAGTGACGACATGCTGATGGAAGATGAACTAGCAGCAATCTTTGGTACCGATTCTGATGCGACATCATTAGTCGACCAAGATGACAAAGCTGCCCTCGACGTTGCACCATCAGACGGGGAAGATGATGGGTGGGATAATACAGACGATTTTCCAGGACAACTCGCCGTAGATGTCTACGAAACCGCTGACAAACTAATTGTAAAAGCCCGTACAGCAGGCATTTCCAAGTCCGATTTAAATGTCTCAATTTCTGATGGCATTCTGACGATTTCAGGAATCCTAAGCGGCGGGGAAGACGAAAATACCACAGCTTGGCATATTCAAGAGTGTTACTGGGGCGAATTTTCACGTACTATCGCTCTTCCAGTTCCTGTTAAAGAGGAAGAAGGGTCAGTCAAAGCTGAGCTTAAGGATGGTGTTCTGACTATTGCCTTCGAAAAGGAAAAAGTAGATACTACAGTCAATATTCCGGTCATGTAATAACCGAAAGACGCATAGACAAAGCTCGCCAGATAGGCGAGCTTTTCTTGATTTATAGCTAAATAATCAAACCAACTAATACAGAATCTTCAAACCATTGGCCCAACTAGTATACCAAACAGCGGACGGGGAAACTATCCCAACGATGGTAGCTACCCGACGGGTAAACACCTGAGGCATTGAAGTCGAGGTTGTAAGCTTTGGTCGAGGTAGGTGACGAGTAAGAGCTAGCAACACGCGACCAACCGAGGCCAGACCTACCGAAGCTCCTCAGAGCGCCGGTATTGAGAGCGACGTTCCCGCTACGGACGAAGTAAAGAAAATGTTGGCATACTTTAGGTTATTAAAAATCGATTTTTGATAACTACTAAAACAACTTACAAGAGGGGCCAAGACGAAATTTTAGGCTATTAATTTTAAAAAAATGATAGCCTAAAGCAAATGTCAATTTATATGACTAAATTAGCATTACTTCGTCCGTAGCGGGTATGTCCACTTGAACGACGGTTCTCTGAGGAGCTTCGGTAGAAATGGCTACGATTGGTCTCGTTCAGCCGTGTCCTATGGGGTTGGTACCTGGGCTGATGTTTACTACCTCGGCATTGATCTCTCGACTGTCGACCCGTCGGTCGGCCCGCGTGCTCGTTACTACGGTTTCCCCGTCCGCTGTTTGGTATACTGGTTACAGCGCTCCTTATGAGTATTATTAGGAAAGAGAGGATAGGAATCAAAATACCACCTGTCTCCAGATGGTATTTACACATTATTAGTCCACCTTACGGATTGGCCGCTTCACCAGATTCGCCTGAGCCCCCGCCACCTGAACCTCCAGACGACTTACCGCCACCAAACACACTCGATAACACGAAGTTCACAATTGCAAAAGCTAGCAATGCTACAATCAAACCCACAACACCATATAATATAGTATTGCGAGCCCGTGTCACCTTAGATGCATCCCCCTGTGAAGTCACAAAGAAAATACCACCAATGATTATCACGGCTACAGCAACAACTCCCACTACACCAACAATCACGTTCAGAATCTGCTGCACCGTCCCCATCAAAGTCGGATCATCCGCCTCCTGTACTGGAAGATTACATTCCGCATAGCTATTCCCCTCATCACGTACAGACCCCGGAGGACACGTCACCTTCGCATAAACCTCATTACTCACCAAGCTACAGCTCACCACTCCAGCTACAGCCAACAAACCAGCCAGGGCTAAATTCCTCATTTTCATTAAAATCAACCTACCTAACGAATATATTATTTAAAGACACTAGTCAAAACGAAGTTCACAATTGCAAATGCCAGCAAAGCTACAATCAAACCTACAACACCATATAATATAGTATTACGAGCCTTGGATACCTTACCAGCATCACCTTGTGAAGTCACAAAACTAATACCACCCATAATCATCATAATCACTGCTACGAAGCCAATCACACCCACAATCACATTAACTACTAATTGCAAAGTTCCCATCAGATTATCATTCTTTGCAATCTGAGATTGACTCCATTCTGGACAGGTCTTAATATCAGTTGTCTCAGTACCATTAGCGCACGTCAAAGCATGAGCAGGAGAAATAGAAGCAACACTAGCCAAACCAAACACCATCATGATGGCAGCCACCGCATTTAACACTACTTTCTTCATTTGTTATATATTTCCTTTCAATTAGCTATACTCTGATTATATCTTACAGCATTCTAGATGTTTTGTCTAGCCCAAAATTCCCAAATACGTCGCTCAAGCCAAACTACAATAGCCTAAGTTATCCCCAAATACTTTGGCTAACAAAATGCACAACTGTAAAGGCCAACAAAGCCACTACCATACCCACCACACCATACAATATAGCATTTTTTGCCCGCTGCACCTTTGAGGCATCACCCAAGCTTGTCATATAAGTAAACCCACCGTAAATAATCACTGCCACCGCCATTATACCCACTATACTTAAGACCACTTGAATAATATTCACTGCAATCGGCATCAAAGTCTTATTCTCCTCCACGTCACACCCCGCTGCTTCACGCAGCTCATCATCGGTCAAATCATCACAAATATCCATACCTGGGTTCAAGGTATCGGCCCAGCACACCCCACTTAACCCTAGCGGCAACACCATCGCGAGAGCCATCATTATTACACCTAATAACCACTTTTTCATTGCATCGCCTCTCCGGTTGATGAAATCACAAAAGTCGTAATCAAGGCCGCCAGCAACACAATCACCAGCCCCACCACCGCATAAATAATCGTCTGCTGCGCTATTCGTATCTTACCCGGATCACCATGACCAATAATATAATCTATTCCTCCCTTGATAATAAAAATCACCGCAATCAGCCCAGCCACCGTATAAGCCCAAGTGAAAATGCTAGCAATCGTATCTTGATCAAATTTTTGCCCCGTTATATCTGAATTCGTAATGCCCAAAATCACTCTCACGGTATTCACTGCCACCGAAGCCAACATGGCAATAATCGTGCCAATAATCGCCGACATCAAAGTTTTCTTACCCTTAGCCATCCTCGACGGATCACCTTGCGACATAATATATAGATAGCCCCCATAAATCACAAATCCTAGAGCGATATATCCTACCGCCAAAGTTAAATCAAACGTTACATTCAGCACAATCGTCCAGATAAATAATGCCAGTGCCTTGTGGTCACCATTCGCTGGCGCCTCAAATTCAGTTGAACCTGACTCGCACAGCCCCGCATACCACGGTCGAAACCCCAAAAAAGTCCCTGCACCGCAGTCCTTATCGTTATTAGTCGCCATCACTACAGACGGGTTCATCACTGCCAAACCAGCCCAAACCGTCATCAAAACTGCCACCAAAGCCAAAATCTTCCTTTTCATAACCTTATTTTAGCACTTTTTTAGCCAAAATCCAAACATTTATCCGCTTTTTTACCTTAAAATAAGCATAACCGTTGATTTCATACAAAAATTGTGATATTCTATCTTGACTATCATGCTTATGTGTGCTATAATTAAGCCATACCCATAGAGTGGGCTAATTTGGATGTACTAGAATGAAAAACTTTATCCTAAAATTCACATCTATCCTCTTGCTGTGTATCGGCTTGGTTTTTGGTAGCCAACTGCCGATTCTTACACCTAATGTCTATGCCGCACCCGAAGATAGTGAAGTCGAAGACGATACTCCTGCCAACGAAGACGAAAACGAGGGCGAAGATGACAACCCAACGGAGAACGAAGACAACAACGAGTCCAATCCTAATGTCTGTACTGGGGAAGCTGGTTCAATTTCTTGGATCCTCTGTCCCGTCCTTAATACCGTCAGTGGCTTCGTCGATACTATTTACAACCTCATCGACCAGCTCCTAGCCATTAAGCCGACCACTATGGACCCTGAGTCCCCAATTTACCAGATCTGGCAAAAAGCCCGCGACATTACGAATATTGTCTTTATTATCTTTATGCTGGTCGTGATTTACTCACAAATCACTGGCCTTGGCATTGATAATTATGGTATCAAGCGCATTTTACCGCGCCTCATTATTGCTGTCATTATGGTTAACCTCAGCTACCTCATCTCTGCTGTCTTAGTTGATATCAGCAACATTATTGGTGCAGGTATTATGGATGTCTTCACCAAAATCCAAAATTCCATTGTCGTACCTGGTGACCCCTTCAATGATATCAGCTGGAGCCAACTCTTTGGTCACCTCAGTGTTGGAGCCGCCACGATTTGGGGAATTTCCGTGGCTGCATCTGGAGCCGGCAATATCTTCTGGATGCTCGGTATCGCTCTCATTGGCGCTCTCATTTCCGTGGCAATTGGTTTAGTCACGATTAGCCTACGTCAAGGTGTCGTCCTAATCTTAATCATGATCGCTCCACTCGCTTTCGTCGCTTATCTCCTACCTAATACCGAAAAATGGTTTACCAAATGGAAAAATATTCTCGGCCAAATGCTCATTTTCTACCCCATGTTTAGCTTCCTCTATGGTGCTTCCAAGCTAGCTGGTTGGGCTATCATCCACTCTACCGACGATAGTCTCCTAATCGTTTTGCTAGGTATGGCCGTCCAAGTCTTCCCACTCTTCATGACTGCCTCTCTGCTGAAAATGTCTAATACTATCCTCGGGTCTATCAGCTCTGGGCTCGAAAGACTCAGCAATCCTGCTCGTAGCACTATTGGTAAATGGGGTGATTCACATCGCGATCACAGTCGCAAGAAATACATCTCTCGTAACGGTGTTTCCGGATATCTTACTGGCAGTCACCTTCGTAATTACCTCACCTATCGTCAAGCTCGCCGCGATTTTGAAACTCAACAGCTCGATGCTGGCAACAAAGGCCTCATTGCTGCGCGAGTAGGTAATCATGCTACTACCTTCAAAGGTTACGACAAAAACGGCAATGCTATTTACGGCCACCGACCAAACTTTACCACCCGCACTGCCAAGCGAGCTGCCAATAACGAGTTGCTTGCCAAGATGTCCGAAGCACAGATGAAAAACACCATGGGTGAATACAACAAGATTTTCAAAGATCGTGCTTCGCAAGACCTCAATGCTATTGGTGGTCAAGCCTTTGTCGGTCTCCAAGGTCAAATCCTCCGTGCCGAAAACATCGCTACTAGCGACCAAAGTCAGCTGCTTGACACTTACCTTAAGGCCATTAAATCCGGCGAAGGCAGCTACAGCTGGAATCGCCTAGTTAAAAGTAACAGCATCAGTATGGGCCATGTCGGCGAAGCTTCGCTAGTTGGGCAAGTGCTCATGCGCAGCGTGGAAATTGAAGGTCGTCGCAAAAACGAAGCTCGCGTGATTGGTAACAAATTTAACTTCCCCAAGCTCGAATACCGTGCCATGATCCTAGATGTAGATAAGACCGACGATAGTGGTCGTGAAATCAATCGCGAAACTGGCGAATATATTGAAGATGATCAATTCCGTCATATAGCCGGCAAGCCAGAACATTTACAGTGGCAACAATACATCGGTGTCCATAAAAAGACTGGCGAAGAAATCACCAAAGAACAATACGATGCTCTTAGCAAAAAAGATAAGGAGAAATACAATCGTGTCCGTTACTGCGAAATTCTTGATGATGATGGTAAGACTGTCCAAAAAGTCTTCTTCGATGACCCTGGCTATATGAAAGAGTATCTTGCTCGCGACATTACTGTAGCCGACCCCATCGTACAACGTTATAGTATGTCTATCGGTCTCGATAATGACACCGGCGAAACTGGACCACTACGTAAATATCATAGCACCATTACTTCAGCCATCCTTGAAAGTCGTTACAAAGAGCACAACGGTGCTATGACCGCCATGTTTGCTGCCCAAGCTAACCTCGGACGTGTCCTCAATGCAACTCATAGTAATATTGGCCAACTTCAGAGTATCAGCGCTTCTGCTCAACCAGGCTCCATGCTGATGAACGATGCCTACGTCTTTGAAGGTCTTGCTGGCATGATCCAATCAGTTAATGATCCCGAGCTCTTTAATCACTACTTCAAAGAAGACGAGCTTGAGTCTTACAAGAATGTTAACGGCGAAAAGCTTAAAGGTCTTCGCTTGACCGCCAATGATGATGGTCACCTGTACTGGAAAGAAGTAAACAGCAATGATCCGACTTTAACCAACGAAGACCGTAAGAATTACATCAAGCATGCCGTCATTCCCAAAACCGCCTCTCGCCTCTTCAGTATGCTTGACAAGATTACCCCGAACGTCCTTGATAAACAAAAGGAGGGTACTGTCAAAGCCATTTTCGAGTTCGTCGATACTCTTCAGCAAGCTGGTCTGGATAATATAGATCCCAATGTCGCCTTTGAGCAAAAGCTCAATCCTGACCGAAATATCTTTGAAACTCCAGATGCCGCCTCAATTAAACAGAGAGCCAAAGCCTTACGCAGAATGTCTCAAGAAGCTCTCGATCGCAAGCTAGCCGCGAGAGCCGCCGAGCAAGCCACCGCCGGTAGTACCGCCGCTGACTTCTCGAACATCTTCCAAAAACACAATCGCAAAATGGAAGAAAACCAGCGCTATCGCGAAGCTAGGGAATCAGCTGATGATATTTCCGAAATCATCAGCGAGATCGAAAAGATCTTCTACTCGACCGTTAGCTATGATGAGCTATCTGAAAACATCCGAGCCAAATTCGAAAATAACGAAACACTTACCGAATACCTTGACGAAGTTTCTGAGATTATTGAACAATGCCGATATGAAAATCTTAACAATAATCCCAACCATTATATCAGCGGTATCCATGACGAAATGGAACAACGCATGGACAATCTAAAAGAAGAGATTCTTTCACTACTCTACAACATCGAAGGCTCACTCTAGACCACAAAAAGTCAGCACTCCCAAGTGTTGACTTTTTGCTCGGCAACGATTAAGCTTAGCTCAAGGAGGTGTTAAATTTTGGCGGGCAATATTTCGCTTTTTGGCCATCAATTATGGTAAAATATAATTATGGCTAGTTATAAGGTACCACAAGACGTTGAGGCTGATGATAAGCTGCTCGGTCCTTTTTCATTCCGTCAATTTGTCTACCTTATGATTGTACTCGGTATGGTAGTTCTTGGTGTTGCTCTCTTCAAAATTTTCCCCTTACTTATCATTATACCGATTCCTATTGGTCTCTTTTTCCTCATCTTAGCTCTTCCTCTCAAAAAGGATCAACCTATGGAGACTTACCTTGCTGCAATTTTGTCCTTTTATTTCAAACCTCGCAAACGTTTCTGGATGCCTGGACAGAGCGAGTCTACGATTCTCATTACCGCTCCGAAAAAAGTCGAGGCCAGCCGTGTACGCGACATTACCGAAGAAGAAGCTGGTCACCGCCTCTCCTTCCTCTCCGCCATCGTCGATTCCGAAGGTTATGCTATCCATAGCGCTAATTCTTCCATGCGTGACGAAATTTATGCCGAAGCTTACAATACTGCTGATATGTTTGATTATTCTGGCAATGCGCGCCTCAGTAGCATGATCAATCGCGAGCAACAAGCTCGACACGAAGAAGCAGTCAAACAAATGCGTGCTGCCATCCAGAGTACTGAGGCTAATCGCAATCTTGGCGCGCAAAATACCCATACCCTCCAGCCACATGTTACCCCCACTACCAAGCCCGAACTTCGCACTACGTCTGCTTGGAATCCTAACACCGTCGTCCAGCCCACTCCTACACCCACCATTACTCCAGCCCAAGCCGAGAAATTTGAAAATCTGGCCAATAATCCTGATTATTCTGTCGAGACCATCCAGCAAGAGGCCAACCGTATTCAAAGAGAAAACGAAAGTGAAGTATATATCTCACTACATTAAGGAGCTGCATGAATCCACAAAATCATAACCCTAACCAACCTAATATCGCCGCCCCCCAGGCGCGTGCTATGACGGCTGCCAACGTACAAAGGCAACCCATGCAAGTACCAGGGTCGCCGGCTGTCCAACCGGTACCCACGGCTGGATCTTATGGCGCTCCAATGATGCAGCCCCAAATAGCACAACCCCAACAGCCTATCGCTAGTGCTCCTGGCACCGTTATCGAAGCTCCTCATACTACGGAAAACCCTCTTTCTACTCAATCCACCCTGCTCTTTTCTGAGCTACGTGATGGACTCATTATCATGAAAGATGGTTCTTTCCGTGCGGTAGTAGCTTGCCAATCCATCAACTTCGACCTCATGTCCGAGCAAGAGCGCGAAGGTGTAGAATACAGCTATCAAAACTTCCTTAATTCACTCAACTTCACTATCCAAATCTTAGTTCGTTCGCAGCGCGTTGACATTGGTCCATACATCGAGAAATTAGCCAAAATCCGCCGCAATAATGATAATATGCTCCTAGGCATCCTCATGGATGATTATATCGCTTTTATTGACGAGCTTGCCCATGAAGCCAACATTATGGATAAATCATTCTTCATCGTGATTCCATATTACCCCTCAGCCGACCTTGAACGGGCTGTCGAAGAGACCAAAAACTTCTTTAAAGTCGTCAATAAGAATAAAAACCAGGGTGTTACTCGCATTAACCGTGACGTCTATGACAAAGCCGTCGATGAGCTCAATAACCGTGTAGAATCAGTTATTTCTGGACTTTTCCAAATCGGTATTCAGTCCATCCGCCTACGTACTCGCGAGCTCAGCCAACTCTTCTATAATTTCGACAATCCCGACACCGCTGTCCGCGAACCACTGGTTGATTTTAGTCAAATGGCCACCACATATGTTAGAAAGGGGACAAAATAATGGGTAGAAAAGAACGTAAAGCTGCCAAAGCCCAAGCCCAAGCTGCAGCTAATAGCACTGAGTTTATCACGCAACAAGCTTTTGAGCAGGGAATTACTACTCTTAGAGATCTAGTCTCACCTAGCTCTATCGAGATTCATTCTAGCTATTTCCGTTTAGGTACTAAATACGGCCGTACAATTTATGTCTATGGTTATCCCCGCACATTATATACCGGTTGGATTTCTGGTCTAATTAACATGGACGAGGTGTTGGACGTTTCCATGTATGTCTATCCTGTTGAGACCACTATCGTCATGAAAAACTTGCGCAAAAAAGTTACTCAGCTCGAAGCCTCATATAACGTCAATGCCGAAAAAGGTAAAATTCGTGATCCAGAGCTCGAAGCTGCCATTAATGATGCTGAAGAACTACGCGATCAGCTCCAAGTAGGTGCTGAGAAATTCTTCCGTTTTGGACTCTACATTACGGTCTGGGCTGATTCTCTAGATGAACTCAGCTTCGTCCAACACAAAATCGAAACTTTACTTGGTCAGCAAATGGTCTTCTCCAAAGTCGCCAGTTCCCAACAAGAACAGGGCATGAACAGTACTATGCCGCAATGTACCGATCAGCTCCAGATTCGCCGCAATATGAACACCGGTGCTATTTCCACTTGTTTTCCATTCACTTCAGCCGATTTGACTCAAGAAAGCGGTATATTATATGGTGTGAATATGCACAATAATGGTCTAGTTATCTTCGATCGTTTCAGCTTAGAAAATGCTAATTTAGTAGTTTTCGCGAAATCTGGTGCTGGTAAATCTTTCGCCGTCAAACTTGAGGCCTTGCGTTCCATGATGATCGGCACTGAAATCGTCATTATCGACCCCGAGAACGAATATCAGAGGCTTTGTGATGCCGTTGGTGGTAGCTATATTCGCCTCAGCCTTAATTCTGACGTCCGTATTAATCCTTTTGATTTACCCAAAGTCGTTGATAACGAGGATGCCAATGATGCCTTACGAGCTAACCTAGTTACCTTACATGGTCTATTCCGGCTCATGCTCGGAGGTAACCAAATTGGCCCAAACGGCCAAGTCGTACCAGCTCTTACCGCCAATGAGGAAGCTGACCTTGATCAAGCTCTGATTGACACTTATGCTCGCGCTGGTATTACTAGCGACCCGCTCACCCATCAAAGTGTTCCACCTACCATCATTAATCTTTACGATACTTTACTCCATATGGGTGGTACTGGTCCTCAACTCGCCCAAAGATTGCGCAAATATACTTCCGGAACTTTCGCTGGTATCTTCTCTCAACAATCCAACGTCGATATTAATAATCCCATGGTCGTATTCAATATTCGTGACCTCGAGGATGAGTTGCGGCCGGTTGCTATGTATATTATCTTGTCCCATATTTGGAACGTCGTCCGCGCCGAGCAAAAGAAACGTCTCCTGATCGTAGATGAAGCTTGGCAACTCATGAAATACGATGATTCTGCTAATTTCTTATTTAGTCTCGCTAAGCGCGCTCGTAAATATTACCTCGGTCTGACCACTATTACTCAGGATGTGGAAGACTTTATGAGCAGCAAAATGGGCCGTGCCATCGTAGCTAACTCTTCTATGCAATTATTGCTCAAGCAGTCTCCTTCTGCCGTGGATGTACTTTCTGACGTCTTTAAACTCACCGACGAAGAGAAGAAGCGCCTCGCCAACTTCCCAGTTGGTCATGGTCTCTTCTTTGCCGGCCCCAACCATGTACATATTCAGATCATTGCATCTGCTACCGAAGAGTCGTTAATTACTACTCGTCCAGGAGATAAGCAGTAAATCTAGGTTCATACGATGGCAAGATATTATACTAATGGAAGCAGTGCTCTAGCCCCAGAGGATCCTCGCAAGAAGTTCCAAGTTGTTGATGGCGGAAAAAATAGCAATGCTAGCCGTCCTAATTTTCAGGTCATCAATGGTGGCAATTCCCATCATGCCATTAAACCAAAGCCCAGTACAGGAGTAGATGTACTTCTCAACTCCGAAAAACACGCCATCGGCCAGAATTATGGGCGACCTAGCTTTTATAGTGGTAGTGGAAAAACAACTGAACTCAAAAATAAAGGTACTAAGACAAAGTTTCTTGGCAGTAAAAAGACTCTCGGGGCCATGCTTATTATCATGTGTCTTATTGGTGGTGGAGGTGCATTCCTTAGCAGTTCTCATAGTCTACTTGGGCCAGCCATTATGTCAAATGTCACAGAGCAGACTACTGATGAGGCTAGCTTTATCGCCCGCGCCCTACGTCTAGTAGGATATAGCACCAAAGGCACTGCAGTTACCACAGACGCATTTCCCGCCTCCTACAAATATGCCACCATGTCCGACTCATTTAAAGCCCGCCTCACTCAACAAGGTTTCACTGTCTCAGGCAGCAATAATAACATATCTGTCTCTTTTAAAGGTGAGACGATTGCCGCTGACGATTGGTCAAACTTTTACCGTACCAATGCAGACGGAAGAGAAGCTTTTAATAATGCTAGGCTCACCTCAGCATCAAACTTCTATGACGACTCAGCCAATCAAACCTTACGTAAATTTGGTCTCGACCGCAACATTTACAAAGACTATAAACAAACTGGCGACCGCGAAGTTGATCTCGAACATTTTGACGACACAATGATTAACCGCTTAGATACCAGCAGCTCAACAACAGATATTGATGGTACTAACCAAGACAAAAGACAGGCCGTCGATGATAAAGGTAATCTCTTGTTTGATGAAAATGGTAACCCTGTTCTAGTTGATGCTGATGATGTTACTAGCTCAGCACATGCTGATACTAGTAGCAAAACCACGGCAGCTGAGGCTAAAACAAAGGCCAATACATTTATTAGTGATGTTGCAGGTAAAGTGCAACAAGTCACTAACTGGGCCTGCACTGCACTCAAAGTCGGGAATCTCATCGCTGTTGCAGTCGCTGCTAACGAAATGTACCAAACTATGAATTATTTCATGGGATTATCAGAAAATGCTAGCAAAATGATGGCTGGGTACGGCGAAGAATCTGCATACAATGAATACATGAATTTTCTTACTACCACCTCTAATACAACAGTTGAAGATTATGCCCATGCTAGCATTAATGGTCAAGCCTCCAGTGATAGTCAAGGTAGTCTCAAAATTGAAATCGGAGAAAAAGAAGAGAATAAATCACCAATTGAAGCTGAAGGTATGCAGCTCATGTTAGCTGGAGTTAACCCAAATAAACAAAATACCGAAAATTACTCCTTGGAACGTGCTAGCAAGGTACTGGCAGGAGCTCTTACTACTTCCGTAGGTGCTATGACTACCTGTGCTGTAGCACAGGGATCAGTTGCGCTCATCTCTTTAGCTGTTAGCCTCATCCCCGGTGTTGGACAAGTCCACATTGCTGGTCAATTTTTATTCAGATTAGGCTCAGGTATCCTAGTCACTACAGCTATAACTGCCTTTCTTGGTTTTATGATACCAACCGTCGCTAAGTCATTATTCACAAATATGTTTGTCGATCTTAAGGGACTACCAGCTGGTGAACTGTATGCTAAAGGAGCTTATGCCGCCAATTCGCGCATTGGTAGAACCGGTAGTGCCAAAGCTGCATCATCCGACGCAATGATTGCTAGCACTTTACCACTACGTAACGAAATGGCTACTCTAGCAGCCGAATCAGACCGTCGAAATCGCAGCCCATTTGATATATCTTCTAGAAACACTTTTCTCGGAAGTATAGCCTACAACCTTTTCCCGCTTATTTATAAAAGTAATACTTCATCGGTTAATACACTTCTCACTACTACCTCAAACTCTATTGCCTCCTTAGGTGGTCAGACTAGTGCCATGACCTCATATAATAGTAAATCTTATATTACTCAGCGCGGATCATGTCCTAATCTTGAAAGTATCAAAGCCGTAGGAGATATCTATTGCAACCCCATCGTCACAACTGATGTTTCTACAATTGACGTTGCCCCCAATGATCCTGAATATGTAAAAGCACTTGAAGATCAATTTGAAGCCTGCGATGAAGAAGGTGATTGTGAAATTAAGGAAAATTCCGACCTAGCAAAGTATGTTACTTTCTGCACTAATCGCGATTCACCATTCGGTATCGTTGACTCAAATATCCTCAATGAACTATCAAACGTTGGTGTAGTAGCTAATTTCTTTGGTAGTTTGCCTATCGCAGGAGACCTCATAGATCTCATCACCGCAGCCGAAGATTTAGAAAATATGCGCTGGGCTAACGGTGAAAAATGTGTTGCCTCCGAAAGCAATCCTGACTGGTCAAGATTTAAATATTTCCAGCGCTACATTGAAGACATGCGTTTAGTAGAACAAGTGAATGGATTTGCAGGAGAAAGCAATGACAAAGACGGATCAAGCGACCACGAAGAAACCACGGACGCAAAAGTTACCGAAGAACACACTACTGTCACGATTCCGGGACTTAAGAACAAATATAAAATCGCCTGGGTTAGTGATCTACACATGATTGCTGACGGTACTGATTATGTTGACCAAGCTCGGTATGATATGTTCAAAACCCCCGACGGCGCACATTCAGCCGATTACCTCAATTCCATCATCAACCATCTTAATAATGGTAACTTCGATGCTGTCATCTTTGGTGGCGATATGATTGATTATTACTCTAACAAAAACTACGAGACTTTACGTGCTGGACTAGCCAAACTAAATATGCCTTGGTTCTATATTTATGGTTCTGAAGATCACGATAAATATACGGGCCGTACTAATGATAGTGTTGCTAGTGATTTATCCAGTGATAGTGCTGCCGGTTCTGGTGACGTCATTGATCTTGGGGAATTAAAGATTATCGGTCTCAATAATTCTTCCAACAAAAATATTGGTAGCTCAGAACTCGATTCTGTTACCAATAGTATCCAAAATGCTGGCAAACCCGTTTTGCTTGCTACCCATGTTCCATTTGCCTCAAAGATCGACAATGATAATCTTAAAAATAGCATTAGTAATGCTCATAATGGCCAAGCCTACTATTGGACTGATGGTTCGTCTAACTGGGAACTCAGTGCCAATCAAGCCATGCAAAACTTCTTAAACACCAATATCTACGATGACAATACCAATGTCAAAGGAGTTTTTGCCGGCCATGTCCACACCCTGTCAAACGATACTAAGCTTACTGATAGCATCAACCAACACATCTTCAAAGGTAGCTTTGGCGGTAGTATTGGTGTAATTGATATCGTGGGAGATAATACTGCTCAAACCAGAATTGTTGATTATGATATTCCAAGCCGCAACCCAGTCACAGCCTATATGGAAAGATATGAAGCCGCTCACCCTACAGATAATTCTCCTGAAGGCTACCTCGCTCGTATCTCCGGCCTTACGAAAGATGATGCTAGTTTAGTCTTAGATATTGCTGCCTACTATAATTTTGTTAATAATTACGATGCTAGTACTCGTCTTGCTATGAATGGCGATGCTTCTAATATCCAATCTGCTGATGCAGTCATCGCTGAAGCCAAAAACCAAAAACTCTTAGAGCATCCAGTGATTGGTGATGGTGAAGCCACCGAAGAGTATGTTATCTTGATTAGTCAATCTGTGGTCTATGCTGACGTACGTAATCGGAGCTATGCGGTATAATGTTTAATCGGTCAAAATCATATCTCAAGACTCTCGCCATCCTACTATGTAGCTTTATTTTTGCCCTCACCATGCCCATACCTATTCATGCCCTGACTAACGCGCAATGGGACTTCTTCAATGCTAATGGTATTTATTACTACGACCCACAAGGCGGAGGTTTTACAGGATGTTACGTCGGTGATATCACTGTGCAGGGCAGTACCGCTGCAGAAAAAATCTGGACCGGCCTAACCACCTTCCTAACCGATGAGCAAGCTGCCGGAGTTATGGGCAATATGGTTTCCGAATCTGGTTTTAACCCCGTACGTCACGAAATGTCCAAACTTAACGAATACAAAGGAAACTTTGATCTCTTCGGCAACCCCAGTGTGTCATATGGTATTGGCTTAATCCAGTGGAGCTTTGGCCGTCGCATCAATCTCCTCGAATATATTAAATCTAAGAACTCTAGTCTTATTACCTATTTCGAACAACCATACCAATATAGCCGTAATAATGGCTCAGAAGTTTATGGTGATAAATTCCTTCAACTTGCTGGTGAAAGTGCCTTTGATCAGCTAGTACAACTTGAGCTAGAATTCCTTAAAAGTGAATTACAGACCAAATTCAGTGGCTTTATGAATACTACTAGTGTCTATGATGCTGCTAAGTTCTTCCTCGAAAAAGTCGAAATCCCCCAAAATCCCTATATTGAAGCCCACATGAATCGTGTTACTCAAGCTGAAGAATTTTACAATAAATATCATGGTTTTACACCAAGTAGTGGCGGTAGTAGCAGCAGCTGTACCCCCAGCGGCAACTTCCAACAAACCGTTCTGAATTATGCTTGGCACCAACATTATAGTGCCCCTTATACCGACCGCATGCCAGATTATGCCGCAGCAGTTGCTAAAAGAAATCAAGGGGGAAAATATGTTGGTGGATCAGTTAATGGTATTGCCGGCATAGATTGTGGTGGCTTCGTCACTACTCTAATGCAGGATAGTGGATTTGCGCCAGACTATAATGGTAATAAGGGAGGAACCAGCGTACAAGAACAATGGGTCAAAGACCAAGGCTGGAAACTCCTCAACGGTAGCCCGAATACCCCAATTGATACCGGAATTCTCCAGCCCGGAGATGTTGCCTTTACTACCGGTCATACTTTTGTCTACGTAGGCAATATAACCGACTTCAATGGTGTTATTGCATCCGCCTCAATCGGAAATGGTAACGGTAAGACTAAAGCACAAGATAAAGACAATTACGATACTAGCCGCGCACCTATGGCCGGTACCGAATCTCTAGTCTCAGAATACAATAGCCACGAAATCGTTCGCTGGTATAGAAAGAATTAACTATGTATAACACCGAATTAGCCACCCAAAAACGCAACAAAATCCTCATTATCATTCTACTCGTCTTTGGTTTTTTTATCATCGGTCTTGCCGTCTGGCAACAAGTCAGCCGCATCGGTAAAGTCCAGGTCGAAGTTAAATATGCCCCTTACTCTGCTCGAGTGGAAATTGATGGTAAAAAAATCAAAAACAACCATCGAATTTACCTCGCCACCGGAGAACACGAAGTCACGGTTACACAGGAAGGTTTTGATGATCTCAACCAAAAGGTAAATGTTGACGAATCTACCGGTTATATTTACGGCCTCATGACTCCGAATTCTGATCAAGGCCAAGAAATCTATAGTAAAAGGCAAAACGAATTCCTCGAGGTCCAAGGCTTATATGGTATGGCCGCGGTACAATCCGGGGAAGAACAACGAGCCAAATGGCCCATTATGAACCATCTACCAATCAATAATGCCGTATTTTCTCTTGGCTACACGATTAAGGAAGGTGATAAATTCTTGATTATTATTGAAGCCTCTGATACCTATCTTGAATCTGCCGTCAATACCCTCAAATCTCTTCCTCAAGACAAAAGCCTCGCCGAATATGATATTACTATCAAAAACTTCCAGAACCCATTCGCCAAAAGTTTTATCAGTAATAATTCTAGCAGTCCTCTAGATTTCCTACGTCAGGGCTATCAAAATATTAATTGTACCGTCAACGAGGGAATCAAAGATAATAATTATTACTATACTACTATTACCGCTGGTGACCCCAAGCAATTCAATGTAGTGACTTACCGAGTTTTGATTGAATACATTAGTAATCAGTGGCGCCTCACCACTACACCCTATCCTCTTTTGACTACTTACAATACCCCAGATGTCCCCGTGCAAATTCTTAATGCTATTAACAAGCTTTAGTTATAATCTACCTTCACCCACACTAGTCAAAATCACTTGATTATTACAAAAGTTTTTTACTAGACATTTTTGCCGCTGCTCATCTAATTCAGAAAACACATCATCCAGCAATACCACCGGCACTTGCCCTAGCCTCTCCATCACCATCTCTGCCTCAATAAACTTCAGTGCAATAATCATCGAACGCACCTCTCCTCGACTAGCTGATCCATCCGCTTTTACCTGGTTAAAATTAAGCTCATAATTATCATGATGCACCCCGTAGCTCGTATGCCCCACAATTCGATCTCGTTCAAAACCCTCTTCCAGCTTCTTCAAAAAGCTACTTTCATCCTTCACTTCACTAATATAATCTAGACTGATTTCATCTTGATTCTCCGCAATCGACCGGTACACATCAGTAAATTTTTCACTAATCTGCTGTACTAACTTTGATCGCTCCCCCCTAAGCTCCGCACCATACTTCGTGAGCAGTACATCCCAAGAAAACACATCTCCAATATCCACCTGCTCTAGTTTTAATAGCTCATTCCGCTGCTTCAGCGCCTTATTATACCTCGCCAGAGCCACACTATAATTCTCCGATAACTGACCAAACACCCGGTCAAAATAATTTCTCCGGCTTGTCGGGCTACTTCCTACCAAATTCAAATCATCCGGCTCAAACAACACTATAGGATATTTAGACTTCTTTGGTAATCTACGAGTTTTCTTATCCTCCAAAGCAAATTCTTTCTTCTCCCCATCATACACTACCACCACCTTTCGGCCATCTTCATAATCCAATTCTATCCGATAAAACTCTGCTCCTCGCCGCAAAATCTCCCGATCCACCGCCCGAAAACTCTTACCCTGTAGCACCTCATAAACCGCCTCTAGAATTGAAGTCTTTCCACAGCCATTCTCACCCACAATCTTGGTAGTTTGCGGCTCACACTCTAGCACAAAATTCTTATGAATCCGAAAATTCGTTAATCTTATGCTCTTAATTACCATCTTAGCCCTTTAGCGGCATAATAATATGTATATAATTATCCTCACCACTCTCAGCCGCTCTTAGCACTACCGGATCTAGCTTATTAGAAAATCCAAACTTCACCTTGTCACCACTTAAAACATTCAAAGCATCCAGCAAAAATCGCGAGTTCAGAGTCACTTTTCCATCTTGGTCAATTGTGGTCTTTATCTCAGAATTATTTTCCCCTAGTTCATTAGCTACCGATGCTACGATAAACCCACCTTTTTCCACACTACTTTCACAGGTAATTGATCCGCCCACTTCTTTGGCAAACAAAGCCGCTAATTTCGTAATCCGAATTAGCTCATCACGTTTCAGCTCCAAGCCAATCTCAGTTTCTTTAGGAATCAATTGCCGATAATCAGGGAACGATCCATCAATTAATTTAGATGTCACTTCAATCTCGTCTAATTTGAATCTCACTTGAGTCTCATCAAACCAAATTTCAATCTCCTGTACATCATCGCTTAACGATCTTAAAACTTCTTGCAGAGAAGTCGTAGGCACAATCGCCATCACTTCACTATCAACCTTATCTATAAATTTCTTCTCCGCCAACCTATAACCATCAGTTGCCGCTAGATACAAACCACCCTCATAAGTATTAAAATACACACCAGTGAGTGCTGGTCTCGTTGTATCACTACTAGCCGCTATCATCACCTGCGATAGTCCCGCCTTGAAGTCTTCCACAGACATCTGAAACTTCACTACTTTATTATCATCAATTTCTGGCAACTCAGGGAAGTCATCTGCCGCCGCTCCATTAATCGTCGAATTATACCCCCCTGCCTTAATCATGACTTTATCATTTTGGGCCGAAATCTCCACCAGTTCACCCCTTGGTAAATTACTCACAAATTCCGCCATTAACCTTGCTGGCACCGTCACTACTCCATTCTTACTTTGTGTGGCCGGTAAATAACTTACTACTGCCATATCTAAGTTTGTGGTGGTTAAGCTAACCTTTCCTTCATCCACTCTAATAAGAACATTGTTCAGAATTGGTAAAGCTGCCCGTGAACCTGCTGCCACACGACTCACATTACTTAGTGCTTTAGCTAACTTTTCTTGAACTATTTTAATCTCCATTTTTTCTCCCTTTTTTCTCCCTTTCTAATTTATTAGTAGTTGTAATAATAGACTATGTGGAAAATGTGCAAAACCACCCATTTTACAGAGGTCAAATCTTGTGTAAAACCATTCGGAAAACTTTCCACCGCCCACCTTTATTCTGTGTAAAATCTCACTCCAAAATGTGTAAAACTTAGTTACACACATAACTGTGGAAACTTTCCCACAACTTTCCCACAAAGTTTCTCGCAAGTTTTCCCACAATTTTTCCACAAAATCTACCGTACAAACCGAACAACATAAAACCCGAACATGCACCAAAAACCGAACAACATAAAACCCGAACATGCACCAAAAACCGAACAACATCGGCTCATTAGAGAATATCTTATCCATAAATCTTCTCCCTCAGAGCTGCTAGGTCATCACGCAAACCAAAATTCAACTTCAGATCACCCTCGATTTTTTTAATTCCGTGCATCACAGTCGTATGATCTTTCACCCCTACTTCCATAGCAATCTTCGGAGTACTCATACCGAGTTCTTTCGAAAGCATATACATTGCAACCTGCCGCGCATTTTTAATATGTGCCACCCGACTTTTGCTACACATCTCCTTGGGTGTTAACTGGTAATACTTTGCCACCTTTTCCACAATTTGCCGAGAAGAAATAGCCTTCGATTGAGGATTTTTAGAGGTATTTACATAACCTTCATTAATTACTGCCAGCGGGGTCATACCCTTTAAGTCTGCTACCGCTAGTAGACGATTAAATTCACCCTCTAGATCCCGAATATTAGTTCGGACATTTTCAGCCAAATATTCAATTGCCGCATCCTCAATCTGTACACCGTTAAATTCTGCCTTCGCTTTCAAAATTGCGCATTTATCCTCAAATTGCGGTAACTGTAAATCGTAAGCGCCAGTCATAGTTAATCTTGAAGCCAGCCGCTCGTCTACGGTTTTAATCTGGCTCGGCAAACGGTCCGACGTTACAATGATTTGTTTATTTAGGCCATACAACTCATTAAAAATGTCAAAAAATTCAACCTGTGAAGCCTCTTTACCCACAATCATTTGAAAGTCATCAATAATCAGTACATCCAGCTGCTTGAATTTTTGATGAAATTCGTCTCCCTTTTTGTTCTGAATAGATTTAATAAAATCCGAGTAAAAGCTCGAAGTCGGAGTATAATGTATCTTCAGCTTAGGGTCTTTACGTAATAACTCATTACCAATTGCTTGCACAAGATGAGTTTTACCTAAGCCTGGTCCACCATACAAGAAAAAGGGATTATAACCCACTCCTGGTTTATCTACGATATTACGCGCAATACTTACAGCTAAATCGTTATTGGAGCCAATAACGAAGTTATCCAAGGTGTAACGGTTATTTAACCCTGTCTGAAACGCACTTGGCGCACTAGAAACTCTCGGACTACTTACCGTACCGGCCACCTGGGCTGGTGGAAGATCCCGTGGTTTAACTTTAGGTCGGCTATTTGTTTGGACGATATATTTTATTTCTTTTAGCTCAGTCTGATTTTGCTTAAAGGCATCATGCAAAACTTTCGAATATTTTACTTCAAGCTGCTTAATCTTAAAAACATTTGGTACACCAATAGTAGCTATCTGGTCATCAACGGAAATCAGCTCAGTGCCAGAAAACCATGTAGAAAACTGCTCAGGCGGAATCGCTTGTTCGACTCCGGACAACACACTCTTCCACAAGTCCGACATGACCATATTTCCTCCTTAACTTACCCTGATTATAGCAAAAATTCCCGGACTTTTCCACAGTTTCTTGATAAAAACCAAATATGGTATAATAAGCAGCACTATCTATAGAGGTAGACTTTTCCACAATTACCCCGAATTACCTATATAATATGTGGAAAACTTCTTGAAAAAAGTGGAAATCTGAGGTATACTAGGACAAGAATTTGTTAAATTACATAGAAAGAACTATTATATGCCAAAACGAACTTATCAGCCACACAAACGTCAACGTAAGGCCGAGCATGGTTTTATGAAACGTAATAGTACTAAAAATGGTCAGAAGGTTTTAAAGCGCCGCCGTATTAAAGGTCGCGCTCGCCTCAGTGCCTAATATGTAACCTCCCGAAATCCTGGGAGGTTATCTAATTTGAGTGTATAATATTATTATGTTGGCCCAAAAATATCGCTTTCATTCTCGCGGCGGAGTGCGTCATACCTATCAGAAGGGAAAGACCATTCGCACTCAGATTATGTCCTTAGTTTTTGCACCTAATTCTCGCTATCATCAACGTTTTGGGGTAGTTGTATCTAAGAAAGTTCTTAAATCTGCCGTCGGTCGTAACCGTATTCGTCGCCGAGTCTACGAGGCAATCCGCTTAGAATTAACAGACTTTACTAAATATCAGGATAATATTTTTATTATTTATCAAAAATCCGTTTTAACTATGCCTTTTCGTGAGCTAAGGGAATTAGTTCACGATTTGTTAGCTCGGAGTCTTACCGAATGAGTCATATGTCTCACTCTAGCACTAATAAGGATCGTATTGCCTGGATTGATCTCCTAGAGACAATCGCTATTTTTATGGTGGTGCTCTATCATAGTAGATTCTATATTTCGGACATTATTGGTTTGGGCTCGCTAGGTACTTATGTAAATTATTTTTTCAATACCACCTTAGCTGTCTCTGTACCGCTCTTTTTCTTCGTTAATGGCTACTTATTGCTTAGCAAAAAATTTGACTTCAAAAGACATCTTCGTAAAATCATCAAACTCACACTCATCACCCTGATTTGGTATGGAATTACCTTGGCTTGGCTGGTCTTTTTGCATCGCGAATGGTTAGAAATGGGTGGTCTCGGCGCCGTCTTAAACGCAGTTAAATCTGGGATTAACCACCTCTGGTTTATGGGAGCTTTGATTTGTATCTACCTCTTTTTCCCGCTTCTCAAAATTGTTTACGATCAGAATAAAAAAGTCTTCCTCTACTTTACTATTATTTGCTTAATTTTTACCATTGGTAACACTTTACTAAACGAAGTTCTTACCGTCGGTAGCCAGCTACTTGGTCGGCCTCACATCTTCCACGAGTATAATTTCTTTAATATTTTTAATCCTTTCCGTGGCATCTATGGTTATAGTTTTACTTATTTCTGTCTAGGGGGAATACTTTATAAATATATTGATTGCATTAAACATATCTCAGCCCGAAACCGCAATCTCCTAGCTCTTGGTCTACTCCTCTTAGGGTGTTTTGGCCTCTTTGGAGTAGGTGTAGTTTATTCTCGTATGGGTAATGAGGAATGGAATGTGATGTGGAATGGTTATGATACTATTTTTACAATGTTAAACGTTGCCGGCCTCTTGCTTCTCAGTCTCAACTTCCAAAAAGCTTCGCGATTAATTACCTTGATTTCGCGTAATACCTTGGGCATCTATCTCACTCATATGCTTTTTGTCGAGCTGCTTCGGCCAGTCGCAGGACAAATCCAATTCTTCCATAGTTTTGGCGGCAATATGATTTATGCTCTCGGAATTTTAGTAATTAGCCTTCTCTTTGTGGGACTCATCCGCAAAATACCACTTCTTAGGAATTTAGTAGCTTAAATATGTTATAATAGAACCATGTTTGAGTTAATTGATATGTTAATCGTGCGACCGATTACGAATATTCTCTTTGTGATCTATGGATTTGTTGGGGATTTTGGCCTTGCGATTATTTTGTTTACAGTCTTAGTGAAAATTTGTTTGTGGCCTTTAGTTAAGCGACAGTTCTATCAGACACGTTTAATGCGCAAGATTCAACCGGAACTAACCGAAATCAAAAAGAACTGCAATGGTAATCGACAGCTTGAGTCATTACAAATGATGGACTTATATAAGCGGAATAATATTAAGCCATTCCGTTCCATGCTTACTCTGATTATTCAGTTACCAATTTTTATAGCTCTATATACTGCTGTGCGTGTCATGGTACAGCCCACTTTATCGGATAACCTCGAGAAACGGGCTTATCCTTTTGTTCGCCAGATTGATAGTGTTGAGGCGGTTGTGCAATTGCAACAACCATATTTATCATATCTACAAACAGTTCAGAATATCCGCAACGATTCTAATCTAAATGATGACCAAAAAAATCAAAAAATTTCCGATACACCAGCAATTACATATGACTTCCAGCCGAAACTTTTCGGTATTGTTGATTTAGGAGTGCGTCCAGGCTTCATGTCGGTTAGCGCAGTTGTTATCTTATTCTTTGCCATAGCTTCGGCTTTTACGCAATATTGGATCTCTTCTCAACAAAATCCTTCCAAGAAGTCGCAAAAATCTCGTACCTTCCGCCAGATTATGCGCGATGCTGCTGATGGTAAAGAGCCAGACCAAGCTGAGCTTAATACAGTCATGTCTGGTCAGATGACTAAGATGATGCCAATCATGATGTTGCTTATCATGATTAATTTACCTGGTGCGCTAGTTTTTTACTATTTAATTAGCAATATTATGACCGGTGTACAACAAAAATACATTCTAAACAAAAGTAGTACAGAAATGGAAATCTCTGCCGACAAAAAGCTTATCCGTGAGCTAAACAAAATTGAAGAAGGCCAAGTGGTGAAGGAATCTGGCAAGAAAGTTACCAAAATCACTGCTAAAAGTAAAAGAAGTAAGTTTAGAAAGCATAAATAGAGGAGAATATTATGAATAAGGATGAATCAATTCGCTTTGCCACAAAGTTTCTTGAGGACTTACTGTCTTTCTTTGGAATCAATGTGGCTGTCAACTCTACCATAGATGATGAAGTTATTCAGCTATCTATTCCGTCAACTTCTATGAACTCTTTACTCATTGGTAAGGAAGCGAATAATTTGCGCGCTTTGCAACACATCGTCTCGATGGCTCTGACACTGCATGAAGCTGAAGTAGTGCGGGTCAATGTGGATGTGGCAGATTACAAGCGCCAGAGGGCAGAACGTATCGCTGAGCAAGCTGAAGAGTGGATTCGTGAAGTACGTCAAACCGGCCAAACCCGCCGTCTAGACCTTAATGCAGCCGATCGTCGCATTGTGCACAAAGTTGCACAGGATTATTCGGATATTCGTACTCATTCTGAAGGCGAAGGGCGCGAACGTCAGCTATTGATTGATAAAATCACCGACTAGATAGATTAGAAAAAAGATAAATAATACATCCAGATAGTGTCTGCCATCGCAGGCACTACTTAGTAGTTCTAAAACCCTCCGGTTTCAACCGGAGGGTACGTTTGAAGACAACGT
>CANOTH010000017.1 GCA_947570505.1 uncultured Candidatus Saccharibacteria bacterium | reverse complement strand
GCTGATTGTTTTATTATTGGATAACTGAACTCTTATATCGAACTCACGTTAAATTTGGTAAACAAAGACTCCAAAATAGTCTGTTCGCGACTCCATGAAAAAGCTGGCATAATTGGAACCTGTATGATGGCCCGTCGACGTATGTTTGAAGAAATCTCATGACATAAACCGCTAAAAGGCTGAGATTGATGTCAATTGCTTGAAAATGCGGGGATTTACCGTAGAATCTGTAGTAGAAAAGCAGTGAAGGGGTGATTGCTTGATTTTAAACGGATTACAAAGTTGCTACACAATAGCATGAAATAATGAAGCAAGATGAAGTGCCCCCAAAGGTTGGACTGGATAATGTTTAACCGCTCCAACTTTTGGGGGCACTTCAGAAGATATAAAAAGCCGCTGCGTTTCAATCGTGGTTGTGATTGAGACGCAGCGGCCGATATGAGATAGGGGAGTGTTTAACGGTTCTGATACATTTCTTCGTAGTATTTTTCGTATGCTCCAGAGGTTATGTTGTCCATCCAGTCCTGGTGATCGAGATACCAGCGGACTGTCTTTTCGATGCCTTCCTCAAATTGGAGAGAGGGTTCCCAGCCGAGTTCGGCCTGGAGTTTGCGTGAGTCGATGGCGTAGCGCATGTCGTGGCCGAGACGGTCAGTTACGTAGGTGATGAGGTGTTCTGACTGGCCTTCGGGATTGCCGAGAAGACGGTCGACGGTCTTGATGATGACTTTGATGAGGTCGATGTTTTTCCATTCGTTGAAGCCGCCTATGTTGTATGTGTCGGCTATTTTGCCCTTGTGGAATATCAGGTCGATGGCGCGGGCGTGGTCTTCGACATAGAGCCAGTCGCGCACGTTTTCGCCTTTACCGTAGACAGGGAGCGGTTTGCCGTGGCGGATGTTGTTGATGAAGAGTGGTATCAGCTTTTCGGGAAACTGATAGGGGCCGTAGTTGTTGGAGCAATTGGTCACGAGTGTCGGCATGCCGTATGTGTCGTGATAGGAGCGCACGAAGTGGTCGGACGAAGCCTTGGAGGCCGAATAGGGGGAGTGGGGGTTGTATTTGGTTGTCTCAAGGAAAAATTCCGAGCCGTAGGCTTCGTGTTCGCCGGCCGATGCCTTGGTGGTGAAGGGGGCGGGTATGCCTTCGGGGTTGGTCAGTTCGAGTGCCCCGTATACCTCATCGGTCGAGATGTGATAGAAGAGTTTGCCCTCATATTTTTCGGGGCATGACTCCCAGTATTCTTTGGCGGCCTGGAGAAGTGCCAGTGTGCCCATTACGTTGGTGCGTGCGAATGTGAAGGGGTCTTTGATGGAACGGTCGACATGGCTTTCGGCAGCGAGATGTATGATGCCGTCAATCTTGTGGCCGGTGATGATGCGACGCATTTCGTCAAGGTCGGCTATGTCGGCTTTTACGAATGTATAGTTGGGTTTGTCCTCGATGTCCTTGAGATTGGCAAGGTTGCCGGCATAGGTGAGTTTGTCAAGGTTGATGATGTTGTATTCGGGATATTTGTTGACGAAGAGTCGTACTACGTGGTTGCCGATAAATCCGGCTCCGCCTGTGATAAGTATGTTACGCTTCATTTTCTTTCAGATTTTTTATGCATTTTTTGAGGGAGTCGGTCCAATAGGGAACTTTGATACCGAATGTTTCTTTGAATTTGGTCTTGTCGAGCACCGAGTAGGAGGGGCGCACTACCTTGGAGGGAAATTCTGACGAGTGGCAGGGCTGTATGTCACATTGTGTGTTGCCGGCCAGTTCGGCTATAATTTTAGTAAAGTCAAACCATGAGCATACTCCTTCGTTGGAGTAATGGTATATGCCTTCGTTGCCGTTTATCATTCTGTTCTCGATGATGTGGAAAATAGCGTCGGCAAGATCCTGGGCATAGGTCGGTGTGCCGGTCTGATCAAAGACGACTTTCAGTTCCGGCTTGGTCGAGGTGAGATTGAGCATGGTTTTGACGAAGTTTCGGCCATACTCACTGTAGAGCCATGCCGTGCGGAATATCAAGGCTTTTACGCCTGATTTTTTAATTTCCTGCTCGCCGTGGAGTTTGGTAAGGCCATAGACACCGGTCGGGGTGCCTGTCTGGTCTTCGCGGCATGGTACGTTGTAGGGTTCTTTGCCAAACACATAGTCGGTTGATACGTGTATGAGTGTGCCGTCGTTGAGCTTGACGGCTTCGGCGAGATTGCGTACAGCCGTGGCGTTGAGAAGTTCGGCGAATTGGGCATCGTCCTCGGCTTTGTCAACGTTGGTGTAGGCGGCGCAGTTGACTATCACATCAATGCCGTTGTCCGTTACGGCTTTTTTTACGGCTTCGGCGTCGGTGATGTCGAGTTCGGTCACATCGGTGAATATGTATTTGTCTACAGAGTTGGCCGAGCTATTGCGCAGCGCGGTGCCGAGCTGTCCGTTGGCTCCTGTTACAAGTATGTTCATTCAGCGTAGAGATCTATGTTATAGTCAAAGGGGGTGTCGAAGTCTTTCAGAAGAGGATGTCTCAGGTCTTTGTCAGACAATATGGCTTGAGAGGGGTCGAGGTGCCAGTCGATGCCGAGTGATGTATCCTGGATAGAGATGCCTCCATCGGCTTCGGGATGGTAATAGTTGTCACATTTGTACTGAAACACTGCGATGTCGGAGAGCACGGCAAATCCGTGGGCGAATCCGCGAGGCACGAAAAACTGACGGTGATTGTCTTCGGTCAGCTCTACTGCTACATATCGGCCGAATGTCGGCGAGCCTTTACGTATGTCGACAGCTACGTCAAGAACGGCTCCCTTGACACAACGCACGAGTTTGGACTGGGTGAAAGGCGGACGTTGAAAGTGCAGACCGCGCATCACGCCGCGAGTGGAGCAAGATTCGTTGTCCTGCACGAAATTGACAGGGCGCACTTTCTCGTCAAATTCCTTCTTGGAATAGCTCTCGAAAAAGTAGCCGCGTGAATCCTTGAAAATGCGGGGCTCGATGATGACAACCCCTTCGATGTCGGTTTTGATTACTTCCATGTGTCAGTCAAGATTGGCGTTGTTGGTGCGGTCAAGTTCATCGATGACTTTCATTAGATACTTGCCATATTGATTTTTGAGCATAGGTTTGGCGAGATCAATCATTTTTTCGCGTGAAATCCATCCCTGACGGTAGGCGATGCCTTCCAGACAGGCAATTTTGAGGCCCTGGCGTTTCTCAAGTACCTCCACATATATCGATGCTTCGGCCAGAGAGTCGTGTGTGCCGGTGTCGAGCCATGCAAAACCGCGTTGCAGAGTCTGCACTTTCAGCTCGCCGGCGTGGAGAAATTCCTGATTGACAGTGGTGATTTCAAGCTCGCCGCGTGCCGAGGGTTTGATATGTGCGGCCACATCGACAACCTTGTTGGGATAGAAATAGAGTCCGACCACAGCATAGTTTGACTTGGGGTGCTCGGGCTTTTCTTCAATTGAGAGACAGTTGCCCTCGTGGTCAAACTCGGCCACACCATATCGTTCCGGGTCGTCGACCCAGTAGCCAAACACCGTGGCTTTGCCCTCGTCAGCCTTACGCACAGCCTCGCTTAGAGTGGCTGAGAAGCCGGCTCCGTGAAATATATTGTCGCCGAGCACGAGACATACGGTGTCGTCTCCAATAAACTCTTTACCGATGATAAATGCCTGAGCCAGTCCGTCGGGTGACGGCTGTTCGGCATAAGTAAATCTCACGCCGTAGTCAGAACCATCGCCAAGCAGACGCTTGAATCCCGGAAGGTCCTGTGGAGTCGAGATAATCAGTATATCTCTGATGCCGGCAAGCATAAGCGTGGAGATGGGGTAATATACCATCGGTTTGTCAAAAACGGGGAGCAGTTGTTTTGACACTCCCTTCGTGATAGGATAAAGCCGTGTACCGGATCCACCGGCAAGAACTATGCCTTTCATATTAAGGTTATGATATTGATTTATTTTAATGGTGCAAAGTTAATTATAAAATGAAATTTTTCCAAATATGGATATGGCTCTTTGATGGACAATTTTGCTTCATGTCTGTCGGAACAAGCGGCAGTATTGCTCGGAGATATGTCGCCATGTATAACGGCGGTTGGCGATTTCTTTCATCTCGCTGCCGTCGAGGTCGTTACGTGAGAGAAGAGCCTTGAGTTCGGAAGAATTTTTGAAATAATATGCTTTGCCTTCGGTAGTCTCGCGATTATAGACTACGTCACATGCTATGACGGGCATGCCGAAGTGCATGGCCTCGACCAGTGATGGATTGGTGCCGCCGGCACTGTGACCATGGATGTATATGCCGGCATTGGAGCGTAACGTGTATAGGATGTCGAGGTCATATATGGCATCGAGAAGGGTTATATTGGGGCTGTTGTCATATCGGGCTTTCAACTGTCGTGACCATTCGCTGTGATGCCAGTTGCCGATGAATACCAGCGGATAGTCGGTATCGGCGAAGGCTTTGAGTATGATATGACTGTTGTTTTCAGGTTCGATGCGACATACCGTTATTGCATATTTATCCTTCTTGAGATTATACTCTTTAAGGATATTTTTCATCATGGAGTGTGGCAGATTGCGATGCACATGATCTCCTCCATAGGCTATGAGTTCTGACTGTCGTCCATAGGTATCGGTGACGTAATCCTGTATGCCTTTGTTGTCAGCGACAATGATGTCGGCATATCTTACAGCCATAGCTTCTGAATTACGCAGCACCCACCGTGCTGTGCGTCCCCATTTGGCCCGCTTATGTTCGAGTCCGTCGATATTGACTATAATTTTGCTGCGACTCATCAGCCTGAGCAATGGCAGGAAGAAACATCCCGAGACTCCCAGTATCAGTATCACGTCATAGCCGCTTATGGCGCGGCACATGGATATGATATCGTAGGGGATGGAGTGGGCACCGTTGGCGTGCATCCTGACGTATTTCAGTGTCGCCCCTTTGTGCTCGGTTGGAGTCGAAGGCATATCGGATGAACTGCAAAATACGGTATAATGCACATCTTTGGGGCAGTTTTCACCAATTATGTTTTCGACAAGCGACTCAAATCCTCCATAATTGGCAGGGACACCCTGGGTCCCGACAATCGCGACCTTGATTAGTTTCATTAAATACAGTGATATTATTTTTCCAGGACGTTACATATTCGCCCGATCATAGCGTCTCGGCTATACGAGCATGAATAGGTCAGCGCATTGTTGGCAATTCGTTCATAGTTCTCTCGGTCGGAGAGTAATGCACTGATAGTTTTACTGAGCAGATGTGTGTCTTTACAGTCTATTTTAAAACCGTTTACATTGTCTGTAATCATTTCGGCTATACCACCTTTGACCGGAACTATTACAGGTAGTGCGCACGACATGGCTTCAAGAGCTGTCAGACCGAATGTCTCGATAAATAGGTCGGGATTGGAGAGATTGACCACCAGCGAGGCTTGGTTGTAAAATCGTGCGACATCCGACGAGCGCGGATGTATGGTTATATTATCGGGAATTTTGATGTTTTTCGATTCAATCCATGCTGTGATGGCCTCGGATGTGTCGTTGATAACCAATACAAATCTGAACTGCGGCATCAAGGACGCCAATCGAATGAAAATGTGTGTGCCTTTATATGTCTTGAGCGATGAGAGCATCAACACAGTGTGCCTATCGAACGAACGGGTCGGATCGGGACATAGGCGGGATATAAACTCATGAGACAGAGCATTAGGTATTACATCTACATCATTTTTACGGGACAGATATGAGCCTTGATAGGATGACACGCATATTATTCTGTGGGCAATGCGTTGCATGGCTTTGGCAAGAGTCCTGTAAAACGCTCCCTTGACAAACGCGTTTTCGTGATAGTGATATATGACCCTTTTGCCTGTGATGCGGCCGGCTATCGCAGGGCCGAGCGGCAGGATGGTGTTGATGTAGAATAGCGTATCTTTTCGGAATGCATATCGCAGAGCCATGAGAAACGTCATAAGCTGAGCCAGAGAGTAACGCAGCATTGTCACTATCGGATTGGGCGAGAAACTGTAACGATAGTAGCGGCGGTGCAGACGGGGGCTGTCGAGATTGTCGAGAACACCTCCGCGGGTGGTAATCAGGTCGATTTCATAGCCTTTATCCAAAAGGCCTGAAAGAATATCGTGCAACACTTTGGGGCTGCCGCTGAAATCGTTGAAAAGATGGAAGCAGGCTATGCGTTTTGACATTTCCGTATTTTTATCGGACGCGCTCAAGCAAGTCGGTCCAAACTTCGAGCATTGATAGAAATGACTGTGATAGTTCTCCGTTCTCTCTGAGAGTGAAGCGAGAGATGATGTCGAGCAGATAGATGGTGTAATCTTCTGTGGTATACCATGGCATGCTACACATCAGCCGATAAATTTTATCAGGCTTAAGGTTTGTGACATGCAGGGCCTGTTGGATGAAAAAGTGATAGCGGTCAAGCATGGGTGGGTAAGATAGCCGGCCGTATTCCCAATCGAAGACAAACAGGCGATTGTCTTCAATAGTCATGTTCCAGGGCGTGAAGTCGGCATGATAAGCCGAGTATTCAACCTTGACAGACGCTTTTTCTCTGATTATTTTGTCAAGCCGTGTGGCTATAATCTCTCTGGCTCTTGTCGGAAGCCGATACATATTGTCTTTGAGAGCTGAAAGAGATGTGTGAAGGTCGGTCGACTCAAACTGCAGCCCGACGCACGTCAGTAATGATAACTGATGGAGAAAAGATTCGTGCAGTGGAGTCCAGTGGTGTGGCGAATAAGATTTTGGAGTCTTGACTGTTGATTGTATGAAGATGTGCATGCCGTCAGAGAGTGTTTCGCACAATAGACAGCGAGGTATGCCGTCGACACCTGCGGCCGAGAGTCGTGCGAGCAAATCGCGCTCGTGGACAAACAGTCGACGTATGTCATCCGAATCTGATAGCTTGCAATAGCCAAGTACCCTGCGTCCGTGGGAAAACTGGATTGTAATCTTCTGATGGACCGACGGCGTGCCTCCGAAAATCGAGAACTCGATGTCTTTGATTCCGAATACTTTCTCTGCGGCTTCGACAATATCAGGACGAAGTGCGACCCGCATGGATGAGGCGTGGATAGCCGTCGTGATGCCGGGCATACGATGGAGTAGGGGTAAGAGCTGTTTCAGCAATTTTCCTTTTATGCCGCTGGGCTGGTAGAGTTCCAGACCGATTGATAACCCGGCTGCCGGCAGTAGCCAGCTCTTGCCGTCGGCATTGGTGATGAGATAAGCCCGGGAGTCGCCGGGTGTGATTATGGAATCAATTGAAATCAATGTGTCGGAGTATTATGTCGCGTATCTCTTCGCCATGATGCTGCCATGTGATTTCTTTTGCAGCTTCTTTGGCCTGCAATCCCATCCGAGAGCGGAGCGCGGGGTCGGAGAGACGTATTATAGCATCGGCAAACGCATTGATGGTTGTGTCTCTGTCTTCGCGCGGTATCACCACCGAGAAGTCGGGGTGGAAATAGCGTGTATAACCTGTGGTGTCAAGAGCTATGAGCGGTTTACCCATAGCCATAGCGTCAAAAGACACCGTTACAGCACCCTCTTTGAGTGACGGATTGAGTACGATGTCGGTATCGTTCATGAGTTGACGGTATATTTCAGCCGGAACCGCACCAAAAAATGTCACATGCTCCGATATACCGAGTTTTGAAGCTAACTCTTCGAGCCGTGGACGGTCTACCCCTTTGCCAACGATGGCAAGACGTATGTCGGGACAGGTCTTTAGTGCTTTGGCCACGGCAAGAATTGCTATGTCAAATCCGCGCCAGGCGTCAAGACGTCCTACTGCTATGCAGCACAGCCCGGAGTGAGCGATGGAAGGAGACTCAACGGCAATAGCTGTGTCTGGAGCGACATCCGTAAAACTGACAGCATTGAGCCTGGCATCCGCAGGAAGCAGATTTTTGGTAAGTTCGGTCTTACACAGTATTAGATCAGCCCGTAGAGCACGGTTTTTAAGAGCTCTGCTTCTGACCGATATGCCGACAGACAATCTGCGCAAACGTTCGATGAGCCGTGATTTTCGCGAGTAGTGGCGTGAATAGTCTTCAGGAATAGTTTCAAGTCCACCGATAGGCCCCCATATAAACTTTTGTCGCGAACCATACGCGCTGACTGGCCACAGAGCATTGCCATAGGTGAGATGGTGGAAAACATTGATGCCGTTGGCCTGCATGGTCTCGCGGACTATACGGTCGGTCATCTTTTGCCATATATTGTAGTAGGTGCGCACCCCGCGCAAGCCTCGTTTCCAGAATCGGGCCCATTTCGGAAGGTCGTAGTAAAGAAAATGTATGCCGGAATACTCCGGATGTTCCCTAATCCACGGCTCTATGGAGTGGCGGTTGCTTTCGCGTGTAAGTACCCACAGTTCGAAATACTTCGACATCTCAAGTACCCAATGCCACCCGACACCGATTTCACTCCCCAATCCGGGTTCACAGGCATATGCCGAGACGAAAATCTTTAAACGGTTCATTTCAGACGTCTGAGATTCTTTTTATGCTGTTCGTTGAATATGTGATTGAGTATGGTGGTCACAGCATCGTCGGGAGTCGACTCGTTGAGCACCTTGAGATAGCCTTTTTGATCGGCGAGATAGTCAATTCGGTTGTTAATATCGCGTATGCCGGATTCGTCAAGTTCACGTTTTCGCGAGAGTATTGTCTCACTTGAGGCTGTGAGCAGGATATTATAGTCAAGCGAAGGAATGAACAGTTTTCGCCACAGGTTCAGAAAACGCATGGGAAGATAGATACGAGAGCGACGGCTGTCACATATGATATCGGTAAAATAGCGATCGAATATCACCAGGCGTGTGATGCGTGTTTTGGTCTTTACTTTGACAAAATATCCGGCAATATAGTCGGTCGAGTAGTAGGCAAGTCGCATAAGCGATGAAAATAAGCCTGTGCGTCCTCCACGATGTGGGTCACAGTAATTGCGGTCGACATCTTTTTTGATACCTGCGGAGTGTGCTACTTCGCCAAGATTACCAAACAGTGCCGGACGGAAATGATAGTAGGCATGGGCGGTGGCAAAAACAGCACCAAGGCGTTGGATTGTGCGGTCGATTACAGTGGTCTTGCCCGAACCGTCAGGGCCGGTAAAGCCGACTGAAAAACCGGTGCGAGACAAAATGTAATTGCCTGTAAATGTTCGGATGAATCGTCCCATGTCGGCCATAAGTCCAAACGGTCTGTGGCGGAGATTGTATCGAAAAGCACGAAACAGCAATTTTCGTCCGGATGTACTGTCACATTGATCAGTATTGTCGATGCCGAATAAGGCTTTTAGTTTGGCTCGTACAGCCGGAGAATTTTCGGCGGAAGAGCGTGTCGAATGATATTTCTCAGGATACTCAGCACCTACAGCCCGGTCATAGAGATATTTGTCGAGAAACTGTATGGATATGTCAGGATAGAATATTTTGCCATTAGACTCTCGGTTGTTAATCAGTTCTTCAGAAGACATTAACTCTATTCCAAATACAGACGTATTAAAAAAGAAATCAAGTTGGATGAGTTCTGTTGTTGCATTATCAATTTTTCCGAGCACCCACGTAACAAGACGGTCAGAGTTAAGGTATGTAATAATGTGCCATTTTTCGTTTTCAACCAATTCCAACAAGCTTTGTTTGATGTCGAAGTAATCGCTGCGTTTTAAGGCTATGTCTATATCTCGACTATCGTTACGTTCAGGTAACCCTTCAAAGTTACGAAGTACAACATAGTCAATTTTACTATTCAGAAGTATGAAAAATTTAGACTGGAAGTCGGCAGTATAGTTGTTCATTTGAATTTTAAGAAATTGTGTTTGAACTTGCTGACGAAGTATGATGGATTCATTAATGCTGAACCTATAATTGTACGTATTCCAGATAAAAGTCGGCCATTACGAATATCATAATAGCCTTTTCTAAGCATATCGGCAGATACAGCTTCGCGCTCTAATTTTTTTAGTTCCGATTCGCCAAGTTGTTCACGAAATTCTACGAATGATAATTCTTTTTGGCCTCTTCTGCGACGTTTTAGATTGGTTTTGATATGACGCATACGTAGAATCATGCCAAATGAACTGGTAGACATTCCCTCTCCCTTTCTATATTGGTAAAGAATCTCAGGGACAACAATGATAGCATATCCTTGTGTATATAGATCACTCATTCTTGTCCACAAATCAAGGTCTTCACATAGATCCTGATATCGAGGTTTACCGTCAGGAAATCCTATAGTATTATGTCCACCGACAGACAACGCTAACTCTCGGTTGTATATTGAGGTGGACGCCATAAATATCAGTTTTTCTCTTTTGGCTTTTTCATAGAAACTATTTTTATCTTTTTCGCCGAGGAATATACCCCCTGGTACGCTTTCTCCATATATATTTATATATTCAAGATAACATCCTACAGCCATTAATTGAGAATCTGATGTAATCTTATCATATAATTTTTCAACAAATTCAGGTAGGGGGCGGTCATCGGCATCAACAAACAGCAAATATTTTGTTTTTGCATAGACTTCAACGAATCTTCGTCCAGCACAAAGTCCGCCATTAACTTTAAGATTTACAATTTCATACTGTCGCGGGTGTTCATTAAAAAAGGTTTTGACTATTTCGACTGAGTTGTCAGTTGAACAGTCATTTACGATAAGTAATTTGAAATCTTGTTTGGTTTGGTCAAGAAGACACTGCAAAGTCTCTTTTACATATTTCTCTGCATTGTACATGCAGATGGCCACTGTTAAATCCATGTTTTTCATCTACCCAAAGAACTACGTTTTACAAAAAGTACCAATCTGAAAAGTGGGGATATCAGTGTAGAGAATATCCCATATATTAATGGATATTTTTTTACTAAAAGTAACTCTTTTCGCCATTTTATTTTGCTGTCTATACATTCTGATAAAATTCGAGATTTATCCTTCGGGTTTGTCATTAAGGCGCATAAAAATATCACACCATAAAATAATGTCTCTTGTGCGACGGCTTTAATGCGGGTACGTTCCTCATTGGTATGGCATAATGTGATAAGTTCTGCCACTCGTTTGCCGGCCATCAACCTAAAAAATACGGTTTCAGGATTTTTATATTCACTACCGGTCTGACTTGTTTCGGAGAGTATATAATGGGTAAGCAATATCGGTTTGTATTGCATTTTATTAGCGAACAAAGCAATTTTATGAGACCAATCGACATCCTCACAACTGACACACTCAGTGAAATACACGTTGTTTTCAATCATTAAACTACGTCTGAAAATATATTTCCATGGAGCATACGGAAGCGAGTTTGTAATAAGAAACTGACGTCCCGTCATAACTTCGGTTGATGGAAACTGATGTACAAGTCGATTGTTTGGGGCATTCTCTTTATGTCTCGCAAAGTCACACATGAGAATGTCAAGCAAATTTTTTTTTTGATACCAAAAAGCTTTGTTTAATGACTGAGGATGAAAATAATCATCTGAGTCAATAAAGAGTATGTATTCCCCAGAGCTACACCTAACCCCATGATTTCTAGCCCCCCCGGCTCTAATATTAAAGCTATTCTTGAGAAGTTTTAATTGAGGATATAATTGTGATAGTTTCTGTATATATTCATAAGAGCCATCTGAAGAGCAATCATCAACACATATCACTTCATAATCATTTTCTGGCAGACCTTGACTCCAAATGCTGTCAAGACATCGTTTGATTGTCTTAGTTCCGTTGTATACAGGTATTATAATGGATAGAAACATATTATATTCATCTGATTAAGACTTCTAAAAATCTTAGACCATAAATTTTACGTTGGGAATAGTCTATAAGAATGGAAAGCAATAATGTCATTAGTGAGGCTGCGATAAATATTTGCAAAAGTGTCATCTTGTATGTAGGCATCAATTGCAGTATGCCGAACACCACAATCATGTGTAAATAATAAATCCACATACTTAATCTGCGTAATGTCAAGAATAATGGATTTGATGGTACGGAAATATTTAACGCGAGAATAAAAAATGCGCAACCACCAATAATATCATAGAATGGCAACTCAAATATGTAAAGGAATATACTTGTAATCAAGAAGATTACTGCTGTGGATATATGATGATACATATGCCTTATTTTATATAAAATTGCTCCGGCTGTCATGTATATCCCCCCCTAATGTGTTGTGAGTGAGGATATATGACCATTTAAACATTGATAATCCATATGTTTGAAATCCAATGTTGACTAATGAAATGACTGTGAATGACAACATCAAAAGTGTTGTAGTACGGGTGGATAGTAATGTGATGCTATATATTAAAGTAACCCAAGCCATGGAATATATGAACCAAAGTTGCCATGCCCAAATTGAGTGTCCACCAGTTGCAACTTTATATATGTATCCGGCAATAGCTTTACACACCACAGTTCCATCGCTAATATAAGAATATATTGCTATAGGTAAATATATGATTAACCAGTATAGAAATATTCTGAAAATTGTATATGAGCGTTTTCTTATAAGTAGCCGTTTTTTAATATCAGTGATTTTCGGATTATCTATTTTTTGAGCAATCAAGAAGCCAGATGTGATAAAGAAGAATGGGACAGCCATTCCAATAATAAATCCAATAGGATGGGGCCAATCTCTATCTCCCATAATGTTATCAAGACGGCAGTGTATCGCAATTACAGCAAATGCCATCAGAAATTTAAAAATATCAATTCCAGTGTAATCGTTACGTTGTTGCAGAATACTTGGCTTCATGGTTAACTGCCTATTATAGAATAAAATTGTTGAATGATTCTATAATTGTTATAGTTATAATTTTGTAAATTTCGTATGTATTTTTTCAGTTCTTTTTTGTCATCGTATAATAGTTCAAATATAGCAAGATGCATCTCTTCAATAGATGTAATTATTCCTTCGGTATCGTCCAATATTTCAGGTGCTGTTCCAAAGTCTGCACAAATAATAGGAATTCCTAATGTCTTTGCTTCAAACACGACGTAGGAGAATGTTTCAGACAGAGATGTGCTCACTAACAGATCACATTGTGCTATATATGGATAAGGATTATCTTTGCGGCCTAAAGGTATGACATAATCATTCATTCCTTCGTTAGTTATGGCTTGAAGCAGTGTATTTGTTTCAACATCAGAACCGTCCCCTATTATATACCAACAAAAATCTAATCCAAGAGTTTTTAGCCGTTTTGCTATCGTGGGAATTTCGAAAAATCTTTTTTCATAGCAGATTCGTCCTACAGACAATATTTTGCAAGAAGAGTGATAGAATCGTTTGTCAAGATTATCCGCTTTCGTTGCGTTTAATTTGATGATATTAGAATCTATGACATTGGGGATTACTCGTACCCGAGATTTTAATCCAGGGAACACATCAATGAATGACAGGCTTGAAAACTTACTCGGAATAATAATACAATTATAAGAATTGTAGGTAGAAGATTCATCGATATTATGGGCATATGTCAGATAACGTTTGTAATCGATATGTATCCATGCAACTTTGTTACCCTCAATTTTTGAGACAAAATTGGTAATATATCCTTCCGCAAATGCAATAATACAATCATACTGATCTTTAGAAATTTTTCTTGCCCATTTATTCAATCGGTGTTCAAAGATATCGAATCCGTGTTTTGCAAAAATCTTTCGTATGGATTTTATGAGAATTAATGATAATTGATGAAATCCGGAGTATTTACGAAAGTTAGTACATAAGGCTTTTAGTAGCTTATCTTCAGGATATTTAATGTATGGACTGAAAGTCTTTTTGTATGGACCATTCTCTTGATTTACAACAAATATACTGACATCATATAGGGTTTTATCAATCAGTGAGATAATATTCTCAAGAGCTTTTGTAATGCCCCCGTGTTGAAAATTTTCGATACAAAATATAATCCGTTTTTTCGTCTCCATGAATTATACAATATTTCGAGTCTTGACATATTTTTGTGATATGATTTTCATGACAGTATATCCGAGACATTTAGGCATGAACAAGTGACAATTATATAGATATCTCATAACACCAATTCCTTTGATTGATTTTTGTGCATTTCTCAATCTTGTGTATAGTTGTTTTTTTAGATTTTCATCAGCGTTTGACATAATGATACTTACATAACGCTTGAATGCGAAATGGTCAAAATTCTTAAGCATTATGATATCATTGCCACCAATCGATTTATATGATTTTAATATTTCTTCATAAACTATTATTGGAGAAATCAGACGATTTATATTGACAGTGGTCATTATGGAGCCTTGACGGATATTATATTTATAGGTTGTAACACCTGCCATTGATACAGTCGGATTCAAGAAAAGAAGCTGATAAGAAAACAACTCATCTTCATTTAAAATACCATTTTTGAAGCAAAGATTATTTTCAAAAAAATATTTTCTGGCGACCAACTTGTTCCATGCCATAATTGGGATGTCTCCTTTGACAAATGCTGAGATTAAATAAGAGTCTTTAAGAGTACATTTTGTGTTGTATTTGGACTTGTAACAAGAATTTGGTTTTACACCCATGTAATTTCCGATAACAACATCGGCATGTGTTTCTGCCGCATTTTCAGCGAGAATGCTTATCGCGTTTTTGTCGTATAACTCATCATCACTGTCAAGGAAGTATAAATAATCGCCTGTTGAATTTTTTATACCGGTATTACGAGCTGCCGAAAGGCCGCGATTTTGTTCATGAATTATTATTTTGAAGATATTAGAGTATTTATAGGTATTGATAAATTCTTTGGCAATATCAATACTTTTATCCGGAGATGCATCATCAATCAATATCACTTCAATATTGGGGTATACTTGATTTGCGACTGATTCTAAGCATCGTCTTATGAAGTTCTCGACATTGTATACAGGTATAATAATCGATATTTTCATTACTGGATTATAAAAAAACAATTATAGATTATTTTGTGAAATACTTTTGTATTATAGTTGCCAAGTATTGTAATCATCGTATTAGTTTATTATCTTCATAGCTGTCAATGTCCAATTAAAAGGCATCATTAAAAGTATTTTAAATTTGAAAGGAATATCTGCTTGCAGTATATCAGCCATCCTTATTTTGTTAAAATATTTTTGCAACAAATTTTTTGAGTATAGCTGGTCTTCATGAGTAAGATGAGCAATATTTATAGAAAAAATTCTCATTAAAGCAATCATTCGGCTGCATAATGTCCGCTGTATTAATGGTATTGCTTCTGGATATTTCGGTTTGAAATATTCGAGAACAAGACGATCAGTGATTACTGATTCAAATTTTTTAGTGGAAATCTTCTTAGTTATTGCATCTGGGTGTAACCGATAATGATATGCTACCTTACAAAATGCCACCGAAGCTGCTTTGTACAATATTTCTCGTGCGGAGAAATCGTCAGCATCCATGTGAATAATATTTAGATTTTTATATGAAGATGTGTTCATCCATATCTCTTTGTCACACAGCCATCCGTTGAGGTTGATTTTCCAGGCCCTGTCCAATGTCATCATTACCGCGTCTCGGCCGCTTACAATGCTGTTATAGTTAAAGTCGTCTTTGGGCAAAGTATATTGTATATGACCGTTTCGTTCGGCTAACATTTGACTGCATACGATATTGGCTTTTGTATTTATTTTTGTAGTCAGTAATTGTGATAGATAGTTTGGATCGACAGTGTCATCTGAATCTATCCAGCAAATGTAAGGGGCTCGAGAGTGTTCAATGGCAAGTTCTCTCGGATATTTTGCTGAGCCGGTATTTTGTTCGGTATGTATAAGTCTGATACGTTTATCTTTGAATGAAGATATTATCTCTATAGTGTTATCGTTAGAACAATCATCAGCAATGATAAGCTCAAAATTTTCAAAATCTTGTCTAAGGATGCTCTCAATTGAATCTCTAATATAGTTGGATGCATTATAGCTCGGCATGACAATCGAGACGTACGGATTCTCCCCCCCTATTTGTAATATGCTGGTATTTAAGTTGTTGTCCAGGGTGTCGCTCGGCTTATACATATGCGTTTTTTTTGAAATATTTAATTGTTGTGAATACCATTAACGCAGCCCATCCATAGGCTATATTGCCAATATTCATACCGAATAAAATTATGAATAACAGAGTCTCGAGTGAAAAGAAACCTGTAAAGCAGCATGACAGGAAAAAAAATATTTTCACGAGATATGAGATCATACCGTATTCATATATGGCCATATTTATAGAGTATTCAGATTGAGCATCCATACCGTGTCCTACCCATGTCTGAAAATCGCTCAGGTCGGTTTTTGTAAATGTGTCGATAATTATATTTACACGTGACGATGCGCTGTGGTCTGCTTTGATTACTTCATCGGTATCTCCGGTCATGGCAGCATTGAGTGTCGCAACCGCTCTGTTGTATGGCTCATAGTCAATATATGATGACAGCATATAAAAAGTAAGAGCTGCAAACAATATGAAAAAAGCATATTTCTTTTTGACAAAGTAAAGCGATACTATGGCCAAACCAACAATGGCTGTTCCACTTCCAATCATTAGCATAAAATAGACAAACGATATGATGACCCACCTATATTGGATATATAGTTGCCGTATGCTCATCGGACTATCTTTAAGATATTCGGTACATTTGAGAAAACCGTAGAAAAACACAGTCATAAGCCTTGCCGCATGAGATGGTTCAATGGCTAACGTATTGAGATGATTTATTGCGTAGTAGCTGCCTCTGACGAGATTAATCAGAGGAAAGTAACGTATGCCGACCAGTATGCATGCTTGTTGAAGGAGAAGACAAATGGTATAACCGTATATCAGCCATTTCAATACTGAAGTGAAATATTCAATAGACATACATTCTTTTATCCATATCAGGCCATAATAAACGGCAAAAGTGAATATGAATAAAGCACTGTATATAAAGGTTGACATGCGTGTGATACCACCGTTTATTTGAGCCAAAGCCATGGTGACAAACAAGTAAGTCAGGCCCCATAAAAGTGCTTTGTTGGCCTGTGGAAATTTTGTCAGCAAGACAAATGGCATGATTGACATGAACGCCACTTTAGGAACACTAACAGCCATTCCTTCCAGAAATGTGAATTGCACGCTCATGAACACGAGTGTGACAGTGGCGAGATTACGGTCCTCAAATAGTTTGTAGAGACTTGGGATTCTCATTTCAGTTTGGCAAGAGTGTCTTTGATAGCTTCAAGGAAGGCATATCCGTGTTTTTCATCAGGCTCGAGATAACCGCCTTCGGCCCATTCGTTCCATGCGAAAACAAATATCATGTCTGTATCGTAATATTGACGGGCGTTTTTCACTAACTGACTGAAATATTGGTGAAACTTTTCGGGAGTTACATTGTCGCACAAATATCCTCGCTCCTTATGGCGAGGGGTATTGTCCCAGTCAGTAAAGGCACATGGAATCATCCTTGGACCATCCGGTTGTGGCCTGAGACGTAACACATTGCCCCACACGGCATCATAATCCATATGGCCGGCCGACTTTGGTTTGCCTGCCGGGACAAGACTACGACGTATGCCGAGACGACGTTTGATCTCTCGGCTGTATTTCATCAATTTAGGGAAAAATCCTCCATTACGTTTGTTTTGAAACATCAGGTTGGCATAGCCGGGATTCATTTCCACTCCATAATCAAACATAGAGCGGTCCCATGACGTGTCAAAACTTGATGCTGCGCTCTGATATATGTATGTCAATCCGTCAAAACCTGCGTCTTTGGCCATCTTGGTCCAGAGAGCAAGCATTTTGGATAACTTGCGTATGAGGTTGGGCACATAAATGACCATGAGGGGCTTATTGTTTTCGGTCATATAGCGCGAATCTTTGAAAAATGGAAGCATATAATTGAAATGATTCACCCAATCCTGCTCATCATCAAAATCATGTGCGATCAGCACTCGTGGAGTCCTGTCAGATGCTTTCCATGCATCCGTCCAGTCGTGGTTGGCCCAAGAAATACAATATTTGATATCTATTTCTGGATGAGCCAATAGCATTTCCATAGGTTTTTCCAGCAGCATATGTCCGTTAAACCAATAGTGATACATGCAGAACCCATATATGCCATGCTCTTTGGCGAGTTTACACTGCCATTTAAGAGTCTCAAGCTCGCTGAGGTCATAATAATTCTTCCCTAGCGGTACACGGGGTTGATTGTGACCTTCAAAAAGCGGTCGTGCATCTTTTACGTTTGTCCACTCTGTAAATCCCTTTCCCCACCACTCGTCATTTTCAGGAATGGTGTGAAACTGCGGCAGATATAATGGTATGACTTTCATCGATATACTTGTGTTGATATTATATTTTGGAAGTTTTCCCATCCATGAGATGCGAATAAAATGTCCGACATCCGTTTTGGTCCGTTATTTTATAGGATGTTTTCCAGCTTAATTTATGGTAAGCCTGTTTGTGCATAAGCGTATCATATACATTTTTGTCATATGCGTTATTGCAAATGTTATGTAGCTGATAAAACCACTCGTTATTGTATGGTATATTGTCAATCATATTTCTGATTGATATGTTATGGTCATACAAAACTGCAATTAAATAATCAAACAGGAAAAAATCAATAAACGACTTGTGTTCTTCAATATATTTTCTCATAAGCATCTCTAACAAAGAAAACAACAAACAGTCTTTGCTACAGCCTATCATATTGACAGCCCATCGATAATCCGAAGGATATGTATCATTTATTTTGGGCATTTTTATGGTATATAATGAATCGTTCTTAGGTGTGAAATTAATTGGTTGTGATACATAAATTGAAGCATCGAGCCACAGTCCGCCATGTGTTTTAAGAAGAAGGATACGCAGATAGTCGGCAAAATGGGTCAAGGAAATTTCTTTATTCCTCACCTTAAGTTCGATGCTGGCTGGTATTTTGACAAAATCAGTTATATTGTCAAATGTTATAAGTTGCACAATTTTACTGCCTGACATCTTTTTGACAGAGTCGTAACATAACCTTATAATATCTGGCATCTCTTTCTCTCCTTGCAGCCAACAAATCCAGATAGTGTCTCCGCCTGTTGGGTAAGCCACACCAGAAGTCGGATTGACGTATGATGATATGTCTGTATGTGCTGAAGCCCAATGGTAAAGATATTTCTTTACAGCCTGATGTTTTGCTGGCAATGCACTTCGTTTATGAAGATACGGTTTGACTATATAGCCATAGGCCGTGCGTAAGCCAAATTCTCTGCTGTAATTTAGAAATCTTGACAGACTATGTATATTCATTGATTGCAAAAAGCTATTATTGTGACAAAGTTTTGATGACGCGGGCTGGGCATCCGCCTACAATACTATATGCCGGAACTGACTTTGTGACCACAGCATTAGCTGCGATTATAGAGCCGCGTCCGATGGTAACATTCGGCATAATTGAGACTTTTTCACCAATCCATACATTTTCTTCAATGACAACAGGCCCCTTAGATACTAAAGGTCGGTCTATAGGGTTTATTTTAAGTTCGGATATATTGTCTGTATGCCCGTGAGAATTATCAGTAATCATGACCATGCGTCCCATGCGGACATTGTTGCCGATATCAATCCGGTTACAGCATGAGATTGTAGAGTAGTCACCGATATTTACCCTGTCGCCGATTTGGATTACAGGTCTGGTACTGTTGAAATCATAACATCTTAATAAGATATGTCGGCCTAAACGGCAATAACTTCCGATTTCTATATTATGAGCCTGTCTTAGTTCTTGAGGCAGAGTGATAAATCGTGAATGTGCCCCGAATGATTTAAAACAGCCTTTGCATATAGCAGTGCAAATAGCACTTTTAAACATAATACCGACATATTGTATCTTGGAATTCCAAAAAAAATGAATAATCCAACCTAAGACACCTCCAATATATTCGATGAGTGAGATTATCATACGGCTATTACATCTGATTTTAATGATACCAATTTATGAGTCTCATTATGGCGGTTGATAATGCTTTGATATATCAGTAATAAATTGTCACTTATTTTTTGGGGATTGTGTCTGGCGATGGCAATACTCTTTTCGTTTTCGCTTAAATATTGCATCTTTGCATGATTATCGGTGACAGTGTGTTTGATTATCGCTGCCAACGTATAAGGATCATTAGCCGGAAACAACAAGCCGGTCTTGCCATCCTCGACCAGTGAAGATATGCCTCCGACATTGGTAGCAATCGCCGGCACTCCGAGATACTGTGCTTCACAAAGACTGTTTGGGCTGTTGTCGATATAGCTGGAGTGTACATAACAGGTTGAGCTACACAGCTCGTTGACAAGAGTATCTTTGTCCACCGCCCCCCTGACATTGACATTTACATCTACTGCCTTAATGCCATATTTACGTTCATAAAATCCAATATCGCTGACTCCGAATATATTCCATTCAATATCAAGATCTGTGTGCCGTGATAAAAGCTGGGCTGTCTTAAGTATCAAATCAGCACCCTTATACCAGGGATTGGATATCACACTTATTATTTTAACCTTGCCGTTGGCCGAGCCACACCACTTCTTGTCAGATGAGATAAAAGAGTCTCTGAGTGCCTCTTCGCAATGGTAATAACTTGCGTCGGGATTAAACAGTCTCACAAGATTATGGTCCCATTCCGTTCGGCCCATAAAGTGGTGACACGATTTAAAGATTGCCACTTCCCTGTCAGCTTTTCGTCTGAAAGCCCGGTCTGATCTTAGACCGATAATGCGTCGGTTAAGTTTCAGACCACTGCCAAAGATAAAATCATAACTGTTCATTCCGATGGGAAACAGGGCATTATGGTAAGGAGGCATCGACCCCTGGATATGTATCACTACCGGGACATCAGTTTTGTCACATATGAGTCCGAAATCATTTTCGCTACCGAATATCTGAATGATGTCAGGCTTAAAATCATCAATAATTTTAAGATACCTGGCCACTCTCTCTTCCGTTTTCTCCGGTTTCCACCATTTGGCCAAGGTCCCTCGTGAGTCATTAGGCAGTGTATAGTATTTCACACCATCATTCTCATATACGCCGCAATCCGTTCTAAAGTAGAAAGATACGCCAAGCTCAATTTCTGGCATTCCGCGCACGATTTGTTCGAGAGATGCAATCCACCCGCCACCATTATGAGTGTTGCTATAGGGATTGAACAACGACGGAGTTACCGAAAACCAAAGGACACGCATGAGAGTATTTTATTAAATATATTTTTTAACACAAAAGCAATATGTCTGTATTCATATTCAAAATACAGAATTATAAATTGTAGAAAAGAACAATTTCTACCATGAGAGACAATGGTTGGATTATCACCAAGAATGTTGAATGTACACAAGCCAATAGATGTTTTATTAAAATTGTATGCGGAAAAGTACAATTTATAGTTCTCTGAGTCGTGAATTAGGCAAGACCGATATAATCCATCACTATAGAAGGAACCTATGATGGCAGAAGGAGAAAGAATAGTATTTATATATTCCCAATTAAAACCATCATCGCTTTTCCATAGCGAAATGTCCTTTTTATCATATATAGTCATCAATAAAGTCTCATCATGGTCCTTCATGACATCGATATGCCATGGATTTAAGGTCTTGCCATTAAGTGTACATATAATTGCATCGGTCCATTTTTTACCATCTTTAGAGGTGCTGAGAGCAATATCCCTATTGCCGGAATGGTCCTCAGAATTGACATACCACATAATATATCCATGTTCATCGGAATATATTAATGACGGACTTACGACCATTTTTCCCAGTCCGATATTTAACTCCTCCAACCATAAATTACTGATAATTTCCTCGTCGCTCCAATTTATTCCATCGACAGACTCTATACGCCTAAGGCTTACGTTATCTCGTTTGTTAATGTCGCCATGACGTTCGGTCAGGCGATAAAAACATTCTAAGCGATTATTGGTCTTTATTAGGTGAGGGTCGGAATAATAGTCAAGATTTTGTTCTCCTTCTATTCCGAAATTAACGAGCGGATTCGTCAGATTAGTTGGTGTAGTCCAATTTATACCATCATTTGAGACATGGAGAGAGGGGCACTCGTTTCTATCAATATAAGGGGTGCATCTTGGAGAGAAAGGAGTTTCGACCATCCAGTATTTCCAACCGTTCCATCCGTCATGGAAAAACACAACTGAAGGATGAAATGGTGAGTTGAGATTGTCAAATGTTTTTATACAAAGAGGACTTTGGTTATAGCTATTTAGTTGAATCCAGCGATATGTAACTACTCCAAATATTAGCAATAGAGATGCTCCAATTATAACTAATATAATCATGATAACAATTTATGAAATAGAATCTCCCAGTTATTCAAGATGTTATCCATGGAAAGTCTTTGGCGTATATTTTTATCTGAGGAGATGTTATTATATAATTGATTGGAAAAGGTCGTATTGTACATTAATTCTGTTAAGTTATTGGCATATATATTAAGATTGTATGGTTTTACTAATATGCCGGTTCTGCCATCGTCAATTAAATCTTTGATTGCTTCATAACTATCAAATGCTATTGGTATTACATTATTAGCCAATGCCTCAGCACAAACAAGAGAAAAGCCTTCGTATGTGCTTGTTATACAGATTATTGAGGCTTTGCGTAGATAGTTGGAAGGATTTATTTGACCTGTAAAATATACATGCTCAAGTTGATGCTGTTTAGTATATATCTCCAGCGAATTGCGTAATGGTCCATCACCAATAAATATTAATTTCCAATCTGGGAAAGACTTGTAAATTTTTCCCCAGATTTTCAATAATCGATCGGGACGTTTAGCTTCTCGATTTAATCTGCCAACATATACTATTATTTTTTCTTTATTTATTGATATGTTATCATTGTTAAATTCAACGGGATTTTCTATGGCCGTAACAAAACAGCTATTATAACCTGATAATTGTTTAAATACAGGAATGAATCGTTGGGATAGGAGTACAATTGAATCGTAGAAATGCCCCCATTCATGATATTGAGTTTTAAGATAGTTGTATCTCCGTTTTTTTCGAAAAAAAGTTATAGGAGAAATATGATATAATAACCTTGAAAAATCATTAGCATTGATATATAAGGGCTCATTATCACACACACCTTTTAGAGAGCTTAATGGATCAGTGTGATGTGCTTTTATGAGTTTGATATTTGGTAACTTTAATCTTATATATTTTAATATATAAAACCATTTTATCTCAATACATTGATTTATGATAATATCAATATTTCTTTGGGAAATAAAATTAAGGATTATATTTTCATTAGTATTTTCAGTTATGCGTAAGCATTCAAACGGTAAATCTAATTCGGTTGATTTACCGAAAGTAATACATGAAACATTGTTCCCACGTGATAATAACCCTAGAGCAAGCCGATATGTAACGTTTTCTATGCCTCCGGCTTGAGGGTTTGGATACTGTGTGATGAAAAAACAAATATTCATTTATTGTATGAATGACATGGAATATGTTTTCCTTATTTTTGAGTTATAAGATTTCTTGTTATAGTATATGGATATAAAATAATTTCTCTCAAACTACCATATGGAGCAATTTCAAAACATATTTTTAATATTTTAAGGGATTCTCTGATATCACCTTTTTTTAGGACAGATATAGCAAAAATAGCTTCTTTGGCAGTTTTGTTTTTATAAAAACTTTTGATGGGATCTGGAAATATTGATATATAGGCTCTGTATACTTTTAGCCTTTTATGTACAGGGACGCTATTTACTGCTCTATTTATACCTGTATTTTGAATACGATAACAACTCATCGGTTCTTTAAATCCAAATATTTTCCCTTGTACACCACATGTAAACCATAAAGGTATATCTCCGAAATAAAAATCTTTACATTCTGCTATTTTTTTTGTGTAGATAGATTGTAGACATTTACTTTTGAACATTACAGAAGCTGTAGGAGTGAACCAGCTTTTTGCATATTCAAGGACTTCATAATCTCTGGTCTCTAAATTTGCTAATAGGTGATTTTGGAAGTTAGAATTGTTATCTTTTATTCTATTAGCAAATACGCTAATGTCCGAGGGCTTTAATCCGTCCTCATAGTGAACAATTGCATTATGAAAGCACATTGAATAATCAGGGTGGGTCTCGAGAAAATCCACTTGTTTTTGAAGTTTTAGCGGATCGGTCCAATAGTCATCACCTTCACACATGGCGATGTATTTCGCACCGGTAGCTTCGCATGCAGCCGTCATAATGCGACCAAGTGAGCCGTCATGTTTGGAATATTGGTTTTCTGTTTCGTAGATGGGTTTGATTATGTCGGGATATTTAGCTGCATATTCGCGGATAATATCTGCGGTGCCATCAGTTGATGCGTCATCATGAACAATCGCTACAAACGGAAAGTTAGTCTTCTGCATTATAAATCCTTCAAGAGCATCACGAATGTATGCCTCGTGATTATAAGTTATACATCTTATAGCGACTAATGCTTTAGTTTTAACTGCGTCGTTTGAATTGTTTTCAGTCATCGTTCAGATGTTAAATATGATATTACAGATGTGATTCGATATTGATTAGAGTCCAAAAATATTAACCGATATAATCATATATGTTTGATATAGGTTATAAATTCTTGTTATTACAGGATATTGTTTTGGCTGGAGAGCCTTTTACAATTGAATTTGGATTTATTGATTTTGTTACAAGTGAACGAGCTCCGATATAGGCTTTTCGCCCGATTTTGGATACTTTCCCGGAAATAGTCAATGCTCCTTGGCCAACAAAGACCTCGTCTTCCAACTCTGTATATGCTCCGATTGTGGCACCTCCGGCGATAAAACAATATGGATGAATATGGTTTGTATGAGAGATGTTGACACCGGAGAGTATGATTACTCCTTCGTCAATAACCGTATCAGCTTGTATGTGAGAAAAAGCACTTATGTATACACCCGTTTTTGAGATTTTAGCAAAACGAGATATTATTGCCGATGGGTGTATGATAGTTGGGACTTTTCCTCCTTTTTGGACTATTTTGTGAGTGAGAATCTTTCGGATTTCATTATTTCCCATAGTCAATAAGAAATTTTTGTCAGTAAGACTATTGTCTTCATCAAACAGATCATCGAAAGACCCTAATATTTTAAAACCATGATCAAATTCATTGGTCCGTTCACTATTATAGTGATACAGTCCGGCTATTTTGTAGCCACAAGATTCAGCAAGATCAATGAATACAGGAGTATTATGACCCACTCCGAGGGCGTATATTTCTTTCAATTGCGTTGATATTTATTTATGACTGATCTTCTTTTACCGGAATCTAGGACTGGTATTTCGTTAACATAATCGAAATTGATTATCGCACTGTCGCCAATTATTTTTTTTATGTTGTCAGTCACATATTTCTCATCAATAGAGGCGGTTTCTTGTGCTAAAGATAATCTTAAAGTATATATTTTTTCGTCCTCTTGTATAAATTGCCATTGTTTAATCTCTGTATTGAGAAATATTTCTTTTGGTATTGAATTATAGAAATCAACATAAGAACCATCAACACGTGTTATCAAATCGGTTTTTCTCCCTGAGAGATTTATCAATAGTGATGGGTAACCATCTGCACATCGGTTGCCAACTGCAGCTAAGTCTCCTGTGTCATACCTGATTAACGGCATTGCATGATTTATAAAATCAGTGACTACGATTCTACCAATCTCTCCATCTTTGGCTGGCTGATCAGAGTCAAGTTTTAAAATCTCTATAATACAGTTGGCTCGGTTTAATTTTATGGTTGTTCCTTCTCCATTAATAGTAGACGTTCCAAAAATTCCATTTTCTTCAGTTGCATATTGTGATACAATATTGCATTTAAGGTCGTATACAATCTTCTTGCGCAAAGACTCTGTTAATAGCTCTCCGACTGAAATAAATAATGGCTTTGAAGGAAGGGCAATATTATATTTTATCAAGTAGTCTGCTATAAAATCAAGAGTTGTCATATAACCGCGGACAAATCTAATTTTATGAGCTCTAATTATATTAATAATAGTCTTAAGCCTTTCTTCGGTTAAATTGGAATTATCGGAATACCAAATGTTATTTTTTTTGTCATACTTATCAAGGAATCCTTTCCAATAGTGGCTGGTGGCTCTTAGATGTAATAATGGTTCAAATGAATGAAAACCTAATAAATCATTTTCAAATTTAATGGTTGCCAATCTTCTAAGACGACATTTTGTGTCTTGAGGAATCAAAAATGGGATTCCTGTAGATCCGGAAGTTTTTTGTATGTGCAACTCTCCTTTCTGTCCTGGTATGTTCGTTGGTGGTACTAAGAACTTCTCGTAATTTTCATTGATAATCTTTTTGCTGACTATTGGAAAATCCTGAAGAGTGACATATTGAAGTTGTTTAAACTAATTTGATTTGTGAAATTTTTTAAGGAAAATAACGA
>CANOTH010000016.1 GCA_947570505.1 uncultured Candidatus Saccharibacteria bacterium | reverse complement strand
AATCTAAGTATAGAACTTACCTTATTTTGTTGCAAAGGTAGTGGAGCAATACGCTAGCATTGATTTTTTTGATTTATTGTGATATAATAGAACTGGATTTGGCAAAATGTCAATCCAGTTTTTAGTACATTACAAAAAAGGAGGCGCGATCAATGACAGGAAAAAAATATGCTATCTTGTCGACACAAGTACTGGTATTAGTGGCAATACTGCTAATAATTCCGTTGAGGAACCATGAGGTATCAGCTCGAGAAGGATGGTCTTACGAGCTCTGTGAGGCGGCAGATGATTTACTGCAATGCGACCAGATGGAGTCAGCAGGTGAGCCTAGAGGGATAATTCTGCTAAAGAGTGGCTGGTTTGACGAGGCTAAACGGACTAAGATTTATCGTTTAAACTCTAAAGCTGGCAAGGCTGAGCCACTGGCAGAATTCGCTTGCAGACCAGGTCAATCCTTAATTGTGCCGACTGGAGTCTATGGCAATCGCCGTGACCTGTTCACGTCTGATTGGATGAAGATGGCCGCTACCGCCTATGTGGACGGCCTGGCTCATGCGGGTTGGATTGATCAGGATGGTAATTTTACCGATGTAACTGCAGCCTTAGGACTTGAAAGCCGGCGCGATGAATCAGGCTATACAGATTATAGCGCAGTGGGCTTTCGGGATGACCAGACGTTTTATTTTCGTGAAAGGTCAATTAGGGGCTTGACAGATGAGCTGAAATTCTATGCGACATCTATAGACGGATTAGAGCTCGGACCGGTCGTAGAAGTGGGTCTGGATGATGCGTATGCTTATTTTTGGCAAAATGCTTATCATGGCACACAGACTTGGAGCCAAACCGTTCAGGATCGAATGCAGCCAAATACCGTGGTTAATGAGCGATATATTTTGTCCGATTACGGCGACCCGTTGACTGGTGCAGAAAGGAATTTTGTCATCACGACACCTGAATACGCAATTCCGGTGTTTGAAGACAAGACAGTCAGCTCTTGGAGTCCCGTGCTTTCGCCGAATCGTCAAAGTATCGCCTATCTGAGCTGCGCTAATACAGAAGAAAGAGTAACTTCATTCTGTACAATGTCACTTAAAAGTGGCAAGATTAAAGTCTTAGAGACTGGCAATCTCTTGCATGACAGCTCCGACGAAGCCGGAGAAAAGGTGGTTTATACCATCTTAGACTGGCACTAAAAACATGGCATCCTTTACTGGGTGCCTTTTTTATAACTAGCTATACCAAACAGCGGACGGGGAAACCGCAATAGCGCATGTAGTTGAGAGTTGGCCAGGTTTCTAAAGTAGAAAAAGCGAAGTAATAAGCACTAGATACATCTGGAGACCTGTAGTTTGATACAGTACTGGACCAACCATTGCCGTCGGAACCAGGGCCTTTTAAGGTGTTGGCAAGATCTAAACGTATATTCCCGCTACGGACGAATTCACTTGGGCTATGGCTCCCTAGATTATTCTGGTAGTCATGGGTTTAAATGGTCAAGTACTTTAGGCCTCTACTCATCTCTTAATTTAGCTAAGGCTTACTGGTCTGAGCTTAGTTCTTTATTTATTAGTCCATCTTACGGCCCTGACAACCGTTGGCTTGGTTTCCCCGTCCGCTGTTTGGTAATACTAGTTGGCTCTTCGTCCGTAGCGGGTACGTCGTCTTGATCCACGGTTCTTTGAGGGACTTCGGCCTCGATGGCTATGATTGGTCACGTAGTGCTACTGCGTACGGGGCTGGCATCTGGGATTCTAAAGCTTACAACCTCTACTTCCATGCCTCAGGTGTTTACCCGTCAGCTAACTATGTTCGTTGGTATAGTTTCCCCGTCCGTTGTTTGGTATACTAGTTGGCTCTTCGTCCGTAGCGGTGGCGTCTACTTGTACCGCGGCTCTCTGAGGTACTCGGGCTACATTGGCTACAAGTGGTCGCGCAGTGCTGTAGCTTACTCTTCTGCAACCTCGGCTAGCTCTTACTGGTTTGAGTTTACTGCCTCAGGGTCTCGCCCGTCCCACGGCCCGAACGATCGTTGGTACGGTTTCCCCGTCCGCTGTTTGGTATAGCTAGTTAATCTTTTGCATACTACTTTTTCAGTCTGGGTGGAGCAAGGCTTATCTAAAGATGCGCCTTAGCTCCAGCCCTTCGAGCCGTCACGACTGTGAGAAGTAGTGTCCAGAAGATTAACCTATCAGAAAATATAGAACTTTTACTATTTACTAATACGGATTGCCAGAAAGTAGTAGCAGAAATACGTAGGCCCATATTACGAGTTAGGACCATAAGTAATATATTAGGAAACAACACAAAAAGTACCCCAGCTCTACACCAGGGTACTTAAGCTCAGCCATCTTACTAAGCGCGTGCAAAGTGCGCAAAGGCACGGTTGGCTTCGGCCATGCGGTGGCAATCTTCTTTCTTCTTGAAAGCAGCACCAGTCTCGTTATAAGCATCAATGATTTCAGCCTCAAGCCTCTTAGCATACGGCATACCGCTACGAGCACGAGCAGCCTGCACTAGCCAAGAAAAGGCAAAATGTTGCTGTCTGTGACCTTCGATTGGAAACGGAATCTGGTAATTTGCACCACCTACGCGGCGACTCTTAACCTCGAAGTCCGGGCTAATATTAGCCAGAGCCTTCTCAAAGACTGCAACTGGATCTTCACTATTCAGCTTCTTAGCAGCACCTTCTAGAGCAGTATAGACTGCGCGTTCGGCAGCTTGCTTCTTGCCATCAAGCATCGACTTATTAATCAATCTCTGCACCAACACAGATTGGTACTTACGATCTGGCAAAACTTTGCGTTGAAGAGATTTAGTAACTTTACGTGGCATAAATTATTCTCCCTTCTTTGCGCCGTACTTAGAACGGCCTTGTTTACGACCTTGAACACCTTGCAAATCCAAAGTGCCACGGACAATATGATATCTCACACCTGGAAGATCTGGCACACGACCACCACGTACCAAGACTACGGCATGCTCCTGTAAGTTATGGCCTTCACCACCGATATAAGCCCAAACTTCCTGGCCATTGGTCAAACGCACACGCGCTACCTTACGCAAGGCAGAGTTTGGTTTCTTTGGTGTCTTAGTAGTAACTTTCAAACAAACACCGCGCTTAAGAGGTGCAGCCTGATCGTACTTCTTAGTCTTAAGTGTATTAACGATTGAGCCAAGCGCCGGAGCCTTAGATTTCTTAGCGGCTTTTTGACGTGGCTTACGAATCAACTGATTGATAGTTGGCACGATAAAATTCCCTATTAAACTTGATATTGTGACTGATCTGCTACAGCAATTGCATCTCAGTCTGAAACTCTGGCATAATTATACTCCTAATACCGCCAAAATGCAAGTACTTTCTCTAGACATGACGTACTTTTTTGCGCACAGTCTCAATCAGCTTCGTTACCATGTAACGACCGCGCTTTAGCACTAAATCATGCGCTGGCACGTACTTGAATTCAGTTACTCCAAAACCGCGTTTAAACTGTGATACTCCATAGAACCGGTGCCAAGTCTGATCTTCCTCGACGATCCCCCAGAAATTATAGCGCTTAATTCCCCGTTTCCTAGCATCACGCATCGCCTCCATATGCAGTAACGGCGCGCCCGACAATTTAGTGCCCAGCTCAGAGCTGACTCCATAGTGATATGAGGCTTCATTGCCGTAAAAAATCATGAAATTTTGGGCCAAAATCTCGCCTTGATATTTAGCGGTATAGAGTACGGCTTCATTGTGTTTAGCAAAAGCAGTAAACTGCTTCGTAAAGAAATCTTCAGAAAAGGCCACAAAACCCTGACGCGTAGCGGTCTGCAGTTGTATCTGATAAAATTCATGAATATCGGCCGGATCCGTGCTCTTTTCTACGGTAATTTCATTCTTCTCGGCCTTGCGCAATGCCCTACGCAACCTCTGACGCATACCCTTAATAATCTCTTCTTCGTCTTTCTCAAGGTTCAAAATCCCCGCAAATTCGACTGACAAATACATTGGAGCTTCGACCAAACCCAACCGGTACATCAGCTCCATGCTCTGAACGGATTTTTCGAGCTGAGGCCGCACTCGCACAAAAGCACATTTATACTTTTGCCCTTGTTCACGCATATCCTGAAAAACTGCTTCCACTAAGTCCGTTTCTTCCCAGTCCAAAATCGGGCCCCCAGCAATAGCGAGATGGCGACCGCGCTTCGCCGCTTCTACCACTCCAGCATAAGCTCCTAGGATTTCGGAATCTTCCTCGTCACCATCCATTACTAAGCGCCGTACTACTTGATTGCCGCGGCTCTGATGAAATTCATAGAAATCCCAAGATTGTAAAAAGTTCGCCTCGGGATGACTAGTAACAAAATTATCCCATTGCTGACGATTTTTAGCATCAATTATCTTCATATTATCCTCAAATTCCCTTTCCTATTGACTTTTTTCTCAATCTGTGATATAATGGAATTATAGATGTCGACGTTTTTTGCGAACATTCTCTATAATTTTGTTGATCTGATAACGAGACCGCTTAATTATCATATCTTGAGCAGGCACAAATTCCACTACTTCACCACCAAAGCCTTTCTTGAAAATCGTCACACCAGCATAGCGATGCTCAGTCTGGCCAGGAGGGGCAATACCCCAGAGATTGAAGCGCTGCACTCCGTCCTCTTTTAGATCTTGCATCGCCTGCCAGAGTAAGGCATAGGCTCCGGGCAGCTTTTGATTAAACTCGGTGGAAGCGGCTTCAAAATATTCGGCTTCTGCACCAGACACTAAGATCAGCCCATAGGCTGCCGCCTGCCCCTCTGTAGTGCGAGCTACATACATCCGAGCATTCGTGCCAAAAGCCTTGTGTTCAGCTAAAAGCATTTTCAAATCCGGCGGCACAAAATGTTGACGTTCGGCAGTCTGCAGCTGCACCTGATGGAACTCTTGAAAAATATCTGTATCAGTGCTATATTTTACGGTCATTCCCAGCTTACCTGCCCGTCTTACCTCATATCTAGTCTGGCGGCGCATATCTGCCAATAATTCATCTGTACTCTTCGTCAAGTCTAGCATTACGGTATGCTCAGCATGTAAGTGCATAGGGGCTTTCTTGAGTCCTAGGCTGTTTAAAATTGCCAGATTCTCCTCGCTATGTCTTAGCTGTGGCCTTAATCTCACAAAAACACACTTTTCGCGCTCGGCCACTAACTTAATTTGTTGGAATACTTCTCTCCGTAAATCCTCATCTGTCCAGTCCATCAGCGGACCGCCAGGTATCTCGAGATAGCGACCGCGTTTAGCATTTTTGACAATCATCAGACACCAGCCTTGATCCCAAACCGCTATAATTACCTTATGGCCAACCTGCTCATTCACCTCACCCCAGGCTGGGCTTTGCAAAAAATTCGCCTCCGGATATTGTGCTTGTATCTCAGCCCACTGCGACTCCGTTACTTCATTAAGCTGGTGTTCTTGCCATTTCATGATTTTTTCTCCTCCTCTTGTTTACTAGGACTCTGCCCATGTTGATGTTTGTGACTGGTGGATGTTTCGTGAGTTTTGGGTTGTTCCGTGAGGCTGCCTGGGATTGCCTTCGGTTCAACTAAGCATGGTTTAATCATTTCCCGAACTGGTTGTAGCTTGGCTTCCTCATACCAGGTAGGTAAATTGATAATATGTTCGGCCGCCCAAATGGTCTGAGGGTATTCCTCAGTCGGAAATTCGGCTTCATCCGCATAGCGGGCAGGCGAAACGGGCGCATCATACCAAATCTCTTGGAGATGATAGCCTCGCCGCGCGAGGCTGGGGAGCAGCTCCGCCCGATCCCGCACATAATAATATTCGCGAAGTAACCCCTTAGGTAAATTCCGGAGCTGCTCCCGCGCCAGTTTCGCCTGCCCGCCGGTCAACCCGACCTGAGTGTCTAATTCAGCATCGGCCGACCGCGCAATCCACCCCAGCTTTAAGAATCCACCAGTGACAATTTTGCCCAGGCCAATATGACAGGCACCCCGCATGAGCCAGCCCAAAATCGGATACCAGCGATCGCGCCAGCGGTCTCCCCTACTAGGCCGCCGGGTGGGGCGGTCGTCATCTAGAATTTCCCCTTGTCTCACGACGACCGCCCCACCACTAATCGTATCCAGCGCTTTGCCCTTCCCAAAAGACAGCGCAGCCGCTGCACCCACCGTCCCCACTTCGCGGCCATCGGGATAAAATCTGCCAGCACAGTGCGCCAAATCTTCCACGATAATAGATTTATGCTTTTTTGCAATCTCTTCTAGTTTCCGCATATCAAGAGCTCGTCCCAGAGTGTTCTGCACGAGTATAATGCTTCCATTATAGCACACCTTTAGCTTTTTGTCAAGACTTTTCCAATCATAACCCAGTCCTTCTGGCTCAATATCGACATACGCGGGCACACAACCCGCCGCCCGCACTGCCCGCACTACCGCAATACAAGTCAATCCAGGCACGATGACTGCCATACCGGGCTTAGCCACAGCTTTGAGGGCCACCGCGAGTGCCGTCCTGCCAGTATGATAAACTTCTACCTGGTCTTCATCTGCCTGATATTTTTTAGCCAAATCCTGCTTTAATCGTTCCGCCTCTTGTTGCCCGCCATGCATCCACAGATGGTGCCAAGCGGCCCTAAAACGATAATTAGAAGCTTGCCCTAGAAAAATCATTGCTCACCTTTCTGGGGATTTGAAGATTTTTTGCCCATACCCCGCATTTTGCGCCGGGCTTTCTCGAGCTTTCCCACCTTGGCAACTGAAGCCGAAGTAATCGCTCCTTCCGGAACTTGTGGTACCAGGGTGCTAACCGGAGTACTCGTCATCAAACTGCTTTCTTCACGGCTCACTACCGCTGGCTTGGGCACCTCGGACGCAGTCTCCATGACGGCGCGCTGCTTAGCTGCTGGCCTTAGAACTACTGCTTGGCTCTTCCCTTCCTTCCTGAGACTAGCCGAAGCCGAAGCTGCTACAGTATCAATATCCGGCACCACTTCAACTTTAGCCTTCTTAAGGGTAGCAGATGCCGACATCTGCCCCACATCGGTCTTTTTGGTCGGAACTACCGTCTCCTTGACCCGGTAGCGCACCGCCGCGCCTTCTTCATCCGAAGCCACTAATCCTTCTGTAATCTTTTCGTCCTTTCGTAATACTAATTTCGTAGCTATACTCGGAGCCACTACGTTAGCTGGTGCACTAGCCCTTAGCACTGGCTCTGGAGCCTTCTTTAGAGCGAAAGCCGCCGAAACGGCCGCTGTGTCTGCTGCCCGCTTAATCGCCTTGTCGGGCGGATGAAAGTAGACTTGATAAATTGCCTCAGCTAGTTCCTCGGGATGCAGGATATACGGCGCATGATTCCAACCGGGGAAAATCTTCAGCTGACTGCCTGGCAATCTTTCGTGCATGGCCTGGGCCTGCCGTACTGGAGTGACCGTATCTTGTTCGCCCCACAAAATTGAGGCGGGCACTTGAATCTTAGCAAAATCTAGGTGTTGATCCGAGGTCAACATGTTTGACAAAGTTTCTTTCATATTCGCTGGAGCGCGATCGTAATCTGAGGCCCCTAAGAGCTTGTGCCAAACTTTCTCTACTCCGGGGATCTTTTTGAGAAATTTCAACTTTTTCGAGACTACTCGCGAGACATCACGCCTCGTAGATTCTTCATAGATACCTGCCGCATCTAGCAAGATTAAGTGCCGCAGTTTATCGGGCTTACGACTGCAAAGATTGAGCAAAATTCGCCCTCCATTGCTATGCCCCAGAGCTACTGCTCCTTGCGGGATCATACTATCGGCCCACTTCACGTAATCCTCAATCGTCCAAACTTTAGCCGACGGGCTAGTCAAGCCAGGTACTTGGAGCATATGGACATCAATACCTTTCTTTCGGAGGAGCTCAATCGTCTGCGTCCAAGGTTCAACTGTATAAGTCCAACCATGAATAATGTAAAGTCGGGGCTTCTTCATGTTAAACCTTTCTTCTCACGGCGCCGCATGGCGGCTTTTTCACGACGCGGCAGTCGAGCAGCATCCTCTGGGTTTTCAAGTAATTGTTCAATAATCCACTCCAGATACTGGCTACCCTTAAAAATGATGGTTTCGTCGCCCGAGATGTTCTCCTGAATAAATTTAAGAGCTTTTTTCGGATCTAGAGTCGTGCGGGTATCCACCCCCAGCTCTTTGAGGCGCGGTGCAGTGTATTTCTTGGTGCGTTTGCCCACCAGAATAACCATTTCTGGGTTCACTGCAGCAATGAGGTCGGCCAATTTGCGATGCTCGTCAACCTCAATCGTGCCCTCGTCTACCATGTCACCAATCACCAGCCATTTATGCCCAGTACGCATATGTTGAGCCATTTCCAAAATTGACTGCATACTGATTAGATGAGCATTGTAACTACTATCGATAATGTTAATGCCTTTGATACCCTTAAAATACGAGCTGCGACCAGGTGCCACCAACAAATCGCGAAAATCTGTCCGCAGTGAAATTTTTAAGTATTGCATGAGATCAGCTAACATCATTAGCTGTACAGCCAATTCCTTAGGTTGCGGCCCGGAAAAGTGAAAGGAGACATCTTCAAAGATAAAATCCGTGCGGGTGGGATAGACATTGTAGCGCTTGAGATCCTGATGTTTGACGGCGATAACTTTGGCCTTAATGCCTTTAGTCAGATCACGCATAACGTCTGAGTCGCCATCAATATAAACCCGCTCGGTAGTGTACTCTGGTATGGTAGAAAACTCATGCGCAATCGCTTCGTCTAAGCTAGCATAATTGCCGATTTCTACCTGATGAGCGAAGTTCACGGCATGAGACAACCCCACTGTCACCCATAATGATATTTCTGGCCGAAGCCATTTAGCGACATACTCAGCCTCATGAGGACGAGCGCCGTCAATTTCTACAACATAGTATTCCTCTTTGTAACCGCGAGAGGTAATAGCTTTGAATGGAGCAATCAGAAATAACCACAGCCAGCGCCAGCGCGAGCCTTCAACTCCTCGCACACCCAGTAAGTCAAAAGAGATACCTAGGGGAGAATTAGCATGATGAGAATAATGAGCGCGACCTTCCATCTCGTATTCGATCAGATGGAGCATGGTGGTTTTTCCGGCGGAACCGGTGATTGCAATAATGCGTGGATGCCAACGACGTAAGGCAAAATTGGCGAAAAAACGAAAATAGTTAACAGCGACATAATCAAACAAGTTATCTAGATGCAGCGATTTCAGTAAAGCAGTCATGTGACCATTATAGCATACTCCAAGTAGACATTTTCACTTCTGGATATTAGATATATAATGAGGATAGGAAAAATGTCTATGATTAATAAACACCATTATCTCAAAAATCTAGGGGCTGGCTGCGGAGTTCTTTTGCTGGCTTGTGCGACGGTTTTTGGATTTTTGCTTTGGTTGGATGATTTTTATACGGGTCTCCAGACCAACAAAAGACAGACTTTGACAAATATCAGCCGTGGCATTGTAACTGCGAAAGACGTGAATGAAATTCGCCTGCACGAAGAGTGGATTCAGTCCGAGATTGCTCGGATTGCCGAAGAAGAACGAATCGCCGCCGAAAAAGCTGAGGCTGAGCGCCTAGAGGCGGAACGGATTGCTGCGGAAAAGCGCGCCGCAGAAGTGGCCGCACAGATTGCCGCTGAGCAAGCAGCGATCTCAAATCTTACAACTCTGCAAGAAGCGGTAGATTATTGGCTGAGTCATTACCAACATGGCACAGTAGCTATGGAAATTTTTGATCTCAAGCAGAATGCGATAGTGGCGAGCTATAATTCCACTGCGATCCTGCCCGCCCGTTCCCTCTATAAGTTGTTTTATGTCTATGATGCCTATGCACAAATTGATGCTGGTCTCGAGGATCCAAATGAGTTATACTGGCAGGATCGTACCCTAGGGCACTGTCTGAATATTATGATTAGCCATTCTGATAATAGATGCGCCGAAGCCATGCTGGAAGATTCGCCGCGTTTGTCGCGGGTGACGCAAATGATTCGTGACCTGGGTTTAAATAATACGCAGTCTAATGGACTCTCAACTTCCGCGCACGATATTTCGCTCATGCTGCAGCATTATTATAGACATCCAGAGTGGTCGGCCGCTTCCTGGCAAAAATTTCTGCAGTCTGCACTCAACCAACCTTATATTTATCGTAAAGGCCTGCCCAGTGGTTTTTCCACTGCGACAGTTTACAATAAAACTGGGTTTGGCGGGTCTGAATACCACGATGCTGCAATTGTGGAGTTCCCGCAGCTTGGAGCTAGCTATATTGTCGTGGTAATGGCCAATAATACTCCCTATGCAAACATCGCCAAATTGGGGAAATTGATTGAGCAAGTAGTTTTAGCTACAAACTAATGGCGCTAACCAGTATAGAGTCCTCGAGCCGTAGGCTCTATACCAAACAGCGGACGGGGAAACCGAAGTAACGAGGGTATGGGCCGTGGGATGCGCGTAATTCCGTTGCATTAATATAGAAGTAGTAATTATTAGCAGCGGAGGGTGATGTATAGCCCGCACTAGTGCGAGATCTAACAGTGCCGTCGAGCCCAGCACTGCGGAGATCGCTATGGCCTAGGTCGATGCCGCCGCTACGGACGAAAAAGGACTGCGAATAGTACAAAAAAGTAGATTCTGTGCAGGCTTACGTTTTTTAAAAAATGTAAGCCACATTTACTGCTCATAACAGTGGTGAGTGGAAGATTTTATGCTTATATTTTTAGAAAGACGTAAGCATAAAAAAGCTAGCACTTTTTAACTTTTTATTATACCTCTGGCCTACACTGCCATTGGTTTACAGCCAGACAATCCGTCTCAAGGGGGATAACGTCCGTAGCGGAGATGTTAACTTGAGCCGCGGTGCTCTTAGGAGCATTGGTAGAGATGGTCGCGGTTGGTCACGCAGTACTATTACTTACTCATCACCTACCTCAGCTACAGCATACTTCCTTGCATTTGATCCCTGGACTGTCGTCCCATCAAATGGCCCAGTCACTCGCTACCATGGTTTCTCCGTCCGCTGTTTGAGATACTAGTTGTTAAGGAAGTAATTAGAAGCTATTTGTGGCACGCAGTCGCCTCGTCCCGTCGTTACGGGCGAGTCGCTGCTTCGTTCTCGGCCGTAACCTCCGAAAGATCCACTAATAGCTCCTAGTTACTTTCTTAGAACTTATAATACATTATCACTTCAAGAAGCTCTCTCATTCTCCTACCGATGCCTAAACTAAATTCAAGGAGTAGTTAGATTAGGTTATCAAAAATCAAAAAATGATAGCCTAAAATTTCGTCTTGACCCATGTTGTAAGTTGTTTTAGTAGTTATCAAAAATCGATTTTTGATAACCTAAAGTATGCCAACATTTTCTTTACTTCGTCCGTAGCGGGAATATCAGCTTAGACTACGGTTCTTTGAAGACTGCCGGATTTAATGCTCAAGACTGGTCTAACAGTTGCCAGGTCTATATAATGCCCAATGGCGGAACCGCTTTTCTACTTACTATCAATAACTACAAAACTTTACCATCGCATGGTCCACACCAACGATACTTCGGTTTCCCCGTCCGCTGTTTGGTATAGCTAGTTATATGTATCAGCCTTCGTTGTTATTACTAACTATTGTAGGATATAAAAGTGTTGAGCCAGAGGGCTAGTTTCTAATTTTAGCAAAAGTCAGCACGGTCACGTCCGGGGAACTTTTGCGTCCGTCAGGAAAATTAGCAACTAGCCCTCTGCGCGAAGCACTCATCCTACAATAGTTAGTAATAAAAACGAATGATAGATTCGCTTGCGAGAGGCTCCACCCGGACTTCAGAAAGTAGTAGCAGAAATACATAAAACCCATATTATGAGTTAGGATTATGGAGAATTATATTATTAGGAAACAGTGGACGGAGAAAACACAAAAAATAGGCCTTAACGACCTATTTTTTGTCTATACTCTACATCTTGATTTCAGCATCAACACCAGCAGGCAAAGCGAGATTCTGCAAAGAATCAATCGTCTTTGGAGTGGCATTGGAAATGTCAATCAAGCGCTTGTGTACTTTCATTTCGAAAGCCTCCCCACCAGTCTTATAGACATGCGGTGACTTCACTACAGTAAAAGTGCTGCGTTTGGTTGGTAGCGGCACTGGACCAGAGACAGTAGCACCGGTGCGAATAGCAGTATCCACGATTTGTTTAGCGCTCTGATCAATCACGCGATGATCGTAGGCTTTAAGACGGATTCGAATTTTCAAACCCTCGGCTTTTTTAGTTTCAGCCATTAATTCCTTTCCTGCTCTATAACTTCAGATAGTCTCTAGACGGACTGTCAATGAATTTTTAGAGGCATATTGTTAATTGTTCGTAAATCGATTGTACCATACAAGACAGATAAGTCAAGAGAAGACCAGCAAAATCCACCCAATATAGGGTGGATTAGATATAACCATCCTTATCTTTATATCATAGCATAGTTTACAATAAAAGTAAATAGCTACACGGTGATTTTGACATTTTGCTAGGTATTGATATGGTAAAATAGTTGTTTTTCTAGGCAAAAGCATAATTTGCATTGACTTTTTGTATAATCTGTGATATAATGGGAAGGTGATAGGCAACTACAGGTATTTTTAGAGATAGGGGGATTTATATGTTAACGAGAACAGAGCTATTATCAAAGATCAACGGCGATGTCGCTGAGAGTATGAGTTTAATTTATGCTTCGGTGTCTTGGATGTATCCGTCTGTGAATGCTGAGGGTAAGGAAGCATTTAACGAAAGGTTTGGCATGGCTGAGCACATGATTAAAAAACTTTTTGTGCAGCCTTTGGCCAAGAGGGATCCAGTTGCTACTTTGGCAAATTTTTGTGAGATTCTGAGCTTCAACAAAAAAGATGTCGAGCTGGCGGTTCAAAATGCATGTGAGGATTTGAAGACTAATAACCCGCCTCTGGATGAGATTGCTACTACAGCCGCCTTCTTATGGTTCTCAGAAGCTATGCGGGAGAATGGAGACTTTGATCTTGAATTTAAGTTTTTGTGCTATGCCTTATCAGATAGTCAGCGCGATAATTCTCAGTTAAAGGAAGCTGGTTTGAGCAATTTGTGCGAAAAACTCCAGAATGGCGGTAACTTCTTCACGAATTTGGCAAGTTTCTGCCGTGAAGTTCTGAATCGTTTCTAGTTAACAAAACCGGTCCTTCTCTTCTGAGGAGGACATTTTATTTTTCTTCTAAACCTCCAGCGAAAGAAAGCCACTCCTAGTGAGTGACTTTAAAGAACGGCGCCTAATGATTGATAGATTTGCATTTGAGTAGAAGATAGTCAAACTCATCTCGCCAAGCTGGCCGCACATAAAACCGAAAACCATAATATTTGGCTAGCTTATGTAGCTTGTAGACTATGTAGGGGCGACATAGAATTATCGTGCTAATCCGCATACCGTCAGCAAAGGCCAGTTCTAGGCTTTGCTCTAGTTCTGTGAGGACCTCATAGAACTTATTTTGGTAGCATTTGTCCACCTCTCGATGGAGAATTTTTGGAGTTAAACCGCGTAAAAATACCTCATATTTTGGGTCTTGCCAGATGTAGGTATAACGTTTCGTTACTACAATAGACATGCTTGCCTGACGTTTTAGCAAGTTCGTCAAATCCGCTGACGAAAACGGCAGATCATCTGTGCCAGGATGACAATGTACATCAATTAACCCAGTCTGATCGTCACCCTTCGTAGATCCACAAACCTGCGTCGGGCTGTATTGAGTGTATTCTACTAGCTTGTTTCCCTGCCGATCAAATTCACCCAGGTACTCTATCTCTTCAAAACGAAGTGCCCGTATGAACTCCAAGATATTATCACCATGACAATCCACTTCTATACAAGATGGTAGATGCTCGGGTGTGGGCGGAGCTTTAACCAGCCTTGAGACAATCAGCTCGTCAATCGCCACACGGCAGCAAGCCCGCACCACTAAATAAATTACGAGAAACTGAATTAAGTCCCAACGTCCTTGATAATCATAGATCATTATTAGATTTCTAAACTTGCAGAACAGAAGCAGATAGGGGCTAAAAAGTTTAGCCGCCCATATTATAAAAATTGTCCAAAGTATAGTTCTGAGTACACGGCTCAACCAGAGCCGTTTGAGCATAATTTTTTGGCGATCATCAGTGCATATTCGCATAATCTTTTCCCCCTTTTCAAATCAAGCCAAAACTTTAAATTACTTAAAATCAATCAAAAAATCGCACTTAGCGATCATATTCACTGCTTTATTTTTTTATTGTATCATTTTTTCTTGTAAAGTTTGATCAAGTGGCTGAATCATGAGGCTGAAACCTCATCTTGTACCTTTATAAACTAGCAGCCACAAAAACTCCCCCATAAGGGGGAGTTTTTACATCTAGTAGCTCTCTACTATTATTTGATGATGCTGGTCACAACACCAGAACCAACAGTCTTGCCACCTTCACGGATAGCGAAGCGGTCGTTGTTGTTCATAGCAATTGGAGCGAGCAACTTCACCTTGAAGGTCACAGTATCACCAGGCATGACGATTTCTTTGTCAGCTGGAAGCTCGACTTCACCGGTAACATCAGTAGTCCTAAAGTAGAACTGTGGCTTGTAACCCTTAGAGAATGGAGTGTGGCGGCCACCTTCCTCTTTCTTCAAGATGTAAACCTGAGCCTCAAATTCAGTATGTGGAGTAATGCTACCCGGAGCAGCAATCACCTGACCACGTTCAATTTGTTCGCGCTCAATACCACGAAGCAACAAACCAGCATTATCACCGGCTTGACCTTGGTCGAGGGTTTTGTGGAAGGCCTCGATACCAGTCACTACAGATTTCTGAGTATCCTTCAGACCGACGATTTCAACTTCGTCGTTTAGCTTAATTACACCCTGCTCGATACGACCAGTAGCAACAGTACCACGACCCTTAATTGAGAAGACATCCTCAATTGGCATCAAGAATGGTTTGTCAAGATCGTGTTCTGGAATATCAAACCATTCATCCATGGCCTTAACAAGTTCCATAACAGCATCTTCGTTGGCAGCATCGCCTTCAAGAGCCTTGGTTGCAGAACCCTTGATGATTGGAGTATTGTCACCATCGTAACCGTATTTGTTCAACAGTTCACGGACGTCCATCTCAACGAGCTCAACTAGATCTGGATCAGCAAGATCCATCTTGTTCAAGAAGACAATGATCTTTGGCACGTTCACCTGGTGAGCCAACAAAACGTGCTCACGAGTCTGTGGCAAAGGACCATCATTAGCAGCTACCACAAGAATAGCACCATCAACCTGAGCAGCACCAGTGATCATGTTCTTGATGTAGTCTGCGTGGCCTGGCATATCAACGTGTGCATAGTGGCGCTTGTCAGATTCATACTCTTGGTGGGAAGTAGCGATAGTAATACCGCGAGCTTTCTCCTCTGGAGCATTATCGATTTGATCATAAGCGACGGCTTTGTTTACTTCAGTTGGAAGCTTCTTAGCGAGTACGTTAGTAATCGCGGCGGTAAGAGTAGTCTTACCGTGATCAACGTGGCCCATCGTACCAACGTTAATGTGTGGTTTGGAACGGTCAAATTCTGCCATTCTTTCTCCTTTTATCTTATTATTCTGCGTCGGAGCACTAATATCAACCAGCTCCAACTCTACTACTATATAATATATGATTTAAGGGTGATTGTAAAGAGGTTTATCTACATATTTCGGCGGAATCGTCGAAGCTTTGGGAGATCAAAAATCAGAGTAGCGACTATTGCAATCGCAATCGTCAGCAAAAGCTGTCCAAAGCTAAGCGGCGCCCCACCAATCAGGCGATTCAAGAACGGAACATAGGTAAATATGAGTAGAATAATAATGATAATTGTATTAATTAGTACTATAACTTTGTCCCGAAAATCACTTAAGAAATTTTTTAGAGCAGATTCATCGGACTGTAAGACGTATACCGCAAAAACATTAGCAAATACTAATGTAGTAAAAGCGAAACTTGCGGCAAAAGATTGATCAGCACCCGTTTTCAAGAGATAAACATAGCTAACAAAAGCTGCCGCGAAGATCGCGATTCCCTGTAAAACACACTTAATGACAGTAAATTTATTTAAGAGCGATTCGTCCAATTTGCGAGGTGGCTTATCCATAATGTCATGATCTGGTCGAAAACGTTGGAAAATAATAGAAGAAGTCGGGTCGATAATCAGTTCTAGCAACACAATATGAATTGGCAGCAGTAATAGCGGTAGTCCGAACAGAGGTGCAAATAGTGAAGCTAGAATAATCGGAATATGGATTACCAGAATATATGAGATGGCCTTTTTAATATTGGCATAAATCGTCCGGCCATTCTTAATAGCTTCGATGATGGTATTGAAATTATCATCCATAAGAATCAGGTCGGAAGCTTCTTTTGCTACATTCGTACCACGTTGCCCCATTGCAATACCGATGGCAGCTTTTTTGAGAGCTGGGGCATCATTTACTCCATCACCAGTCATAGCTACTACTTCATTATTACTCTGCAAAGCCTTCACGATACGCATTTTATGCTCAGGGTAGACTCGAGCAAAAATATTCGTCTCTTTTACTCGCTCTTGTAGTTCTTTGTCGCTCATATGCTCCAATTCTGCACCAGTAATGGCATTATCGCTGTGGTTCAGGCCAATCTGCCGAGCAACACCAGTAGCTGTTTCACCATTATCGCCGGTAATCATAATAATGCGAATACCGGCATGATGGCAAGACTCAATTGACTGCCGCACCCCGGCCCGTGGTGGGTCAACTAGGGCAATCAAGCCCACAAAATCCAACTGATTATCTTCTAACTCGGGCTCGATCCGTTGCACATGAGATCGTTTAGCTACGGCGAGCACTCGATAACCCTCCTTGGCATACGTATTAGCCTGCTCGATAATTTGGTCTTGCTTTTCCTGGCTTAAATGGCAAAGTGGCAAAATATTTTCGTAAGCACCCTTCGCACACAATACCCGCCGATCGTTGATTTGCCAAATCTGACCCATCATTTTGTCTTCATTATTAAAGACATATTCATGAACTAGCTGATGATTATAAACATCCAAGTTTGCCCCCTGCCTGGTAGCATATTCTTGAATGGCGATTTCCATAGGGTCGTAAGGTTGCCTTTGACAAGCCAGCAGAGCAACCTCAGCAAAGTCCTCTGCTTGGAAAAAAGTCTCCTTGACGGTCATTTTATTTTCCGTCAAAGTGCCAGTCTTATCAGTACATAATACTGTCACTGCACCAAGAGTCTCAACCGCCTTCATATTACGCACTAAGGCATTTTCTTTCGCCAAGCGCCAGGCCCCCATGGCTAGAAAAACAGTCAATACTACTGGAATTTCTTCAGGAATAGTGGCCATAGCCATAGTAATACCCGGAATAATCGACTGAATAATGCGTTCCCCCAACGGTAAACCATGGTTATAGACAAAATTCACAATCATGACCACTCCGCAGAGAGTTAGACTAATGACGGTGCAGACAATAATTAATTGCCTAATTTGGGTCTCGAGTGGAGTTTTAACCTTAGTAATTTCGCTAATGGTGCGACCGATTTTACCATACTCGGTATTAGGGCCAACCGCGATAATTTTGATCACCGCCGAGCCATTAACTACGTCGCAGCCAGCATAGCACACGTTAAGTTTAAAGTGTGCATCTGAATCATCGTGGAGTTTTTTATAAACTACAGCCGATTCCCCCGTCAGAGCTGATTCGTTAATTCCTAGGCCCTGCGCTTCTAAAATTAAGCCATCGGCGGGGATTTTATCACCTTCGTCTAGTAGCACTATATCTCCGACTACAATCTCCGTGCTGCTAACCAACTGTTTCTGACCATTTCTGATTACTTCAACATTCAAGGCAGAAAGAGTATCCAAAGCCTCTAAGGCTCGGTCGGTTTTGCGCTCTTGGAAAAACTCAATACCACTAACAAAACCTACCATCGCCAGCATAATAAAGCCGTCTGTAACCTCCCCCAGTAAAAAATAAATGCTAGCAGTAATTAACAAAAGTAATAACATCGGCTCAGAGAAAATGTGCAGAATTTTGCCTAGCAAACTCGCCTTGTGTTTTTTAACAGTTTCATTGGAGCCGTGAGCCGCACGAGACTCAACAACTTCAGCATCACTAAGACCAGAATAAGATTGAGTTTTGTTCATAACTATTAATTATACTACTAGCATAATGTAAGCTCAAGCGCTTGGTGAGACAAAGTCTCAACATTCTCCCACCAAAAAGACTCCCGTAGGAGCCTTTTTACTATACTTTGCTTGTAACATTGCACTCCTATATTTATATAGGATAATGACTGCAGTCATTACTTTAGGGCGGACTGCTCACAACTTTCCGCGGTTAATTTCCCAGTGATACAGTAATTGGCGATAGCCTCAATATGAATCTCGGCCGAATCAAAAATCTGGAAATTCTGCATTGATTCAGCCAGTTTCGGGTCTGACTCGCGTGCGTCAACCTCAAAATCATGGTCAAGATGCCCACCGATCAGCAAATTCCGCCACTCTACGTTCAGTGCCTCACCCAACTCCGTACAGCCCAAAATCACACCCTCAATGTAATCCTGGCAGCACATCTGCGCAATTATGTCATACAAGTCTGAGCATGTTTTAGTGTTAAAATGCCCATTGCAATACTCATTGAAGATGAGGTCGTTGAGCTTGTCCTGATTGTTTGAATCCGGCACCACTACCTCAATTCCCCGCTCTACGAGGAATTTCTTGATAAAATCGCCTTGCATGGTTTCTTTGGTGCCAAGCAAACCTACCCGCTTGATGCCAGCCGCCGTAACTTTCTTCGCCACCACGTCACCGATATGAATCAAGGTAATGCCGTCACTATCGTCATCGAGATCTTTCCAGTTGACCGCACCCTCTAATAACGGAATCGCGCGATGCAATGTGTTAGATGCAATGGCGACTACCTTGACTCCAACCAGCCATAGGTCGTCTATCACGTTAAAAAGGATATTAGCAATTGCACTCCAATCATCCAGATCCATGTAACGTTTGATCTGACCAAATTCTAAGCTATAAAGCAGAATCGGTGCGGAAGTCAGCCCGCCCAAGGTAGCATTCACCCGCTCAATGATAGTCTTGTAGTACTCAATTGTGGAGACGTAGCTAGTACCGCCAACTATTCCTACAAAATAAGGCCTGGCTAAATCTGCCAAACACTTATCGCTATATCTCCTGGTTGCAGTTTTGCTAGCCCGACCTGTGGTTTTTGTTACACTGTTTTCTGTTGCCATAATAAATACCTCCGAAAAAAATATTTACCAACAAAATATAGCTGATTTTTAAGTTGCTATCCTTGCGGTATTAATTATAATTGTATATATTTTTGATGATTTGTCAATCTAATTCTTCTAGTACAGCCTCCTTGAGGCCCATACTACTATTGTATCATACTTTAGTAATTTTGTCAATAGAAAATCTTACTTTTTACCTTTTTTACTAGTCTTATGCCCTTCAATTTCCTCAATCTGATCGCGCAACATTGCGGCCTTCTCAAAATCAAGATTCGCTGCGGCCAGTTGCATCTGCGACCTGAGCTCCTTAATCAAGCTTGGCAATTCCTCGTCCGGAATGCGCTTGAGGTCGAGACTGTCAGCTTCCGCTTTTTCTGGAATAATCGCCCTGAGCCCTGCAGAAATCTCCTTTTTCACTGAATGTGGAGTAATATTATGTTCAATATTATATTGCTTTTGAATCTCACGACGACGATTGGTTTCGCTAATGGCCTTTTCCATACTCTCGGTAATATGGTCAGCATACATAATCACGTGTCCATCAACGTGCCGCGCCGCCCGGCCAATCGTCTGAATCAAAGCACTTTCACTGCGCAAAAACCCTTCTTTGTCGGCATCAAGAATTGCCACCAGTGAAACCTCTGGTAAATCCAAGCCTTCCCGCAGCAAGTTAATTCCTACTAGCACATCATACACTCCCGTCCGCAGATCACGCAGAATATCGCCCCGCTCCAAAGTGTCAATGTCGGAATGAATATAGGCGACCTTCACGTCACGGTCCTTCAGATAATCAGTCAAATCCTCGGCCATGCGCTTGGTCAGAGTTGTCACCAAAGTTCGCTGACTCTTGGCAATGCGACGGTCAATTTCTTCCATCAAATCCTCAATTTGCCCTTCCGAGCCGCGTACCTCAATCTCTGGGTCTAGCAGACCAGTTGGGCGGATCACTTGCTCGGCTGGCTTCGGTGAGTTTTCTAGCTCGTACGGCCCCGGGGTAGCAGAAACATAGACTGCTTGGTTCACATGCTGCTGGAACTCCGGAAAAGTCAAAGGTCGATTATCTAAGGCACTCGGCAGCCGAAAACCATATTCCACTAAGGTCATTTTGCGCGCATGATCCCCATTATACATTCCGCGCACCTGCGGCAAAGTCATATGGCTCTCGTCCACCAATAGTAGAAAATCCTTCGGAAAGAAATCTAACAAAGTAGCCGGTGGCTGACCAGCTTTGCGACCGTCCAAATGTCGCGAATAGTTTTCGATTCCCTTTACAAAACCAGTCTCGCGCAACATCTCGAGATCATATTTAGTGCGTTGGCTCAATCTTTGAGCTTCCAAGTATTTCTCGTGCTTCTCAAAATATTTCAAGCGCTCGGCAAATTCTACCTCGATACCGGCAATAGCTCGCTCCAGCTGATCCCTTGGTGTAGCATAGTGAGTGTTCGGAAAGATATGAACCCGATCGGGTTTTTCGCGAGTCTCCATAGTCAGAGGATCAATAATCTTCACACTCTCCAAAGTGTCAAAACCAAATTCAAAACGATAAGCCCACTCGCCACTCGCCGGAAACAGGTCAATCGTATCGCCCATCACCCGAAAGTTCCCGCGTTCAAAGGCTAGGTCATTTCGGTGATATTGCATTGCCACTAGATAGATCAAGAAATTTTGTTGATTCAGTGAGCTATCCGCTTGAGTCAGAGAATCTACTAGGAGCTTGGGTGAAAAAATCCCATTGCCATCCTCCTGATCCACATCTCCCCACCAATTACTGGATCCGGCAATGCGCCACTGCCCATCAACTTTAATGAGCGGTAAAGACATCTCTGTATAATGATCAGGCGAGCCAATACCATAAATACAAGAGACCGAAGCCACCACAATAGTATCCGGACGAGTCAGCAAGGCGACCGTTGCAGCATGGCGCAAACGGTCGATCTCGTCATTAATCGCCGAATCCTTTTCGATATAAGTATCAGTGCTAGCGATATAAGCTTCGGGCTGATAGTAATCGAAATAGCTAACAAAGTAATGCACCTCATTCTTTGGGAAAAACTCGCGAAATTCAGAGTAGAGCTGCGCCGCGAGGGTCTTGTTGTGAGCGAGAATCAGGGTCGGCTTCTGTACATTCTGGATTAAGTTAGCCATGGTAAAAGTTTTACCTGAGCCAGTCACACCGAGCAAAGTCTGCTCGCGCACCCCCGCCCTCAGCCCATCTGTGAGTTGTTTGATGGCAAACGGTTGATCACCGGTCGGTTGATATTTGGAAACCAATTCGAATTTAGGCATATATGTTTTATTATAGCATGAAAAAGGGTACCGAAGTACCCAACTAGTCATTCTGCCACTGCATCAAGCTTTAAAAAGACGAAACCCGCCCCATCATATCCCGGTGCGATATTATCAAACATAAAAAATTGTGACGCAACCCCATCTTGAAAGTTAACCGCGGGATTCTGTACAGACCAGTTTTCTCCATAGTTATCGCAGAGCATGGCACAATATTCTGGTTCTGTGTCTGGCATAATGATTCCTGGCTGCAACCGCAAATCGTCAGCAGCCACCAAGTTCACCCAGTCCATGATCATACTGGACTGTAGGTCGTCGCCATAAGCAAAGTTACCAGCGATTGCATTAGTCTCACCCTTTTGCATAGTTTCGGGGTAAGTTAGTAGGAGTACAGTGTCAACCGCATTGCCAGCGGCACCCAAATCGAGATCAGCGGCATTGTGATAATAAATCATCACAGCATAGGACTTGCCCGCTTCAATCGTGACTTCGCCAGTCTGAAAATCCTGCAAGTTCGTAACACCATCGTCTTTCCACGGTGCGATCCGCACAAATCTTGACTCATCGCCCAGTACTGGGTTGTCGGTTACGACATTGAGTGCTGGATAGTCAGTCGCTTGATCGGACTTGATCCCCTCAACTTCGTCGCCCGATTGAGTTAGATTATCCTCTTTGGACACTGGCTGATTCTGGCAAGCACTCAATGACCAAACAATGAAAGCTAAAATAGTGACAAAAGTTTTTTTGATTCGCATTCAATCCCCTCCTTCTTTACGAATCAGATTATTAAACTACTATTTTTGAAGTGTAGGCCTCAAAAACCATCGGGTTCTCACCCTCTTTCAACATTGTATCATAGATTTCATTTTTTGTCAATAAGCTGAAGGAACTCCGCTTCACTCATGCTCGGAATCCCCAGTTTCTCCGCCTTATCCGTCTTACTCTTGCCAGGTTTAGCACCAGTAATCAGCGCGGTTGTCGCTTTGGTGACACTACTAGTCACGGTAGCGCCCAATTCTCTCAACTGATCCTCCGCAGCTTCACGGTCCATGCCCTCTAGTGTCCCAGTGATAATGTAGCTCTGGCCAGCGAGCGGCAATTTGCTACGGTCTTCATATGTGGGTTCCACCCCCAGTTCTTTGAGTTCGGCCAAGAGTTTAAGATTATCTTCATCAGCAAACCAAGCTAAAATCGACTCGGCCACAATCTGCCCCACATCAGGCAACTTGAGGAGTTCTTCTTCAGTAGCTTGAGCCAGATTCTCGATACTTTCGAAGTTATCCGCCAAAGTCGTAGCAGTCTGACCACCGACATGGCGAATTCCTAGAGCTGTGATAAATTTATTCAGAGGCGGATGTTTACTATCCTCAATCGAACGAATCAAATTCCGAGCCGACAAGCGAGCAAAGCGACCGAGCTTTGCCACATGCTCAGGTTTGAGACGATACAAATCAGCAATGCTATGGACTAAATTAGCATCTACGAGAGCCGCAACATTTTTCTCGCCCAAGCCATCGATATTGAGAGCAGACTTAGAAGCATAATACTCAAGAGACCGTTTCAGAATCAAATCAGAACTCTCGCCCTTCACCCGGTAAACCGCTTCGCCTTCGGGCCGCTCAAATTCTAATTCTGGATATTGCTCCTTCAGAGCCGTTTGATAGTCATAGACTTTTGCATCTTGAGGACGCAGAGTAACCAAAACCTCCTTAATCTGTGGAATAATATCACCAGCTTTGTAAATGATAACTGTATCGCCAATCCGCACATCGAGGCGCTGAATTTCGTCAGCATTATGAAGGCTGGCATGTCGCACCGTGCTACCCGCTACTACTACGGGGTCAAGAATGGCTACGGGAGTAGCGGCGCCAGTTCGTCCAATACTAATTACGATATCTTTCACCCGAGTGGTGCTTTCCTCGGCCGGAAACTTAAAAGCCACTGCTCCGCGCGGAGTTTTGCCTACAATACCTAAATCCTGATAAATCTCGCGGTCGTTAATCTTGATTACCATGCCATCGGTATTAAACGGTAAGGTCTGACGATAATCTTCGAGGCGCTGAATTTCTTGCCAAACTTCGCTTATATTCTGGAAAACCTTATCCTCATTACTAGTACGGAATCCTAGCTCACGCAATTTTGTATAGGCTGCAGCATGAGTAGGCAAATTAGGTGTGACTAGATCATAAGCCATGAACTTCAGCCGGCGCTTGGCTGCTACACGCGGGTCGAGCTGGCGAATACTGCCCGCCGCTAGGTTGCGCGGGTTAGCAAAAGGTTTCTCACCCTGCTTGCGCTGGGCGGAATTTAGTTCATCAAAGTCTTGCTTAAAAATCACGATTTCGCCCCGTACCTCCACATGGCCTGGTTCATTAATATGCAACGGGACATTCTCGATCGTGCGCACATTCATAGTCACATCTTCGCCGACTAAACCATCGCCACGGGTTACAGCCTGGGTAAAAATCCCGTCTTGGTAATGGAGGGCGCAAGCCAAACCGTCCATTTTGATATCGGTAAAAAACTCTTTAATCTGCTTGACACCATGATATTTCTCTGTCACAAGTTTTTCATTCAGCTGCAGCCAATCGTGCACTTCCGCCTCAGAAAAAACATCGGCTAGAGAAATCATGCGCTGTTCGTGGGTAACCTTGGTAAATTTATCTAGAGGCTTACCAGCTACTCGTTGCGTAGGTGAATCGGGAGTAATTAATTCAGGATATTGTTTCTCGAGCTCGGAAAGTTCATGCTTGAGCGAATCAGCCGCCGCCTCTGACATAATTGATTCATCTAAAACGTGATAATGATAACGGTAATCGTTAATCAATTTGCGCAGATCTGCAATACGTTCTTCAGCAGCTTTTTTATCCATTTTTCCTCCACAGTTGTATTTATTATAGCAAAGATTTCAGCATAGAAAAAGTCGCACTACTTACCAGGCAAAAACCATAATACTAGGTATGAGAGCTGGAATTGACATCAAGATGCCGATGCAGACCAAAATAATAGTACTACTAGGGAGACGGCTTCAACTCTCCGTTTCCAAATATAGTAACCAAAACTAGCGGCAAGCCACAACGTCAGAGCCATAAGAGGCATACAATCAGAAACACCAGATAGGGGGGCGCCGTAATCTTTCGGCCTATCATAAAATTGCGTAACTAGAATAGCTAAGACAGATGCTCCAACCAAATTTAGAACCGACAACCCTTTCAAAAATGAGTTAGGCCGAGTCATGCCCCATAATACTAATTTTTTCAAGATAAAAACAAGATATACCAATGCAACTAAAACTACAACAATAAGTGTCAGATATGCTTCTAATTCTACCTTAGTCTCCTACCTTTCCCGATTATCTAGCAGCCAGCGATAATACAAATAAACATAGGTCGCTAAATAAATAAAGACAAAACAGGTCACGACTAGCAAGCAGAAAGGCACAATGGGCCAGCTGGCGATTGTTGTCCAAAAGCTCTTGAGCCACAGATCTAACATAATAATCGGCAACATCACAACAATGTATACTAGCACGACCACCAGTATTAGGTATAGCAAGCGCAAAATGAATTTCATCCGGCGCCCCTGCATCATATCAGCCGCTGCAAACAAGGCGGTCAGCGGATAAATACCTGGAGCCGTCACCGCAACTAAGCCCATTAACGAGCTGGAAATTAAATAACCGCTAATTAAAACCATGGTCGCAGCAAACAAAAAGTAAACCAAGGCATAAAACGGTGTATCGAGAAAATTAGTTGCTACGGCTGCCGAATAGGTAATAATTACCAGCATGACAGGGATTACCTGGACAAAAATAATCATGAACACCAGCAGAGTTGACAGTAACGGCCCCAGAGCATTATAGAGGCCATCGCGCAACTTAGGTTTTTCTCCGGCAAAAAAATGCCTAAGCAAGAAAATTGTCACGAGCCACATAATCAGAAACAGCCCGACCGTAAAGGTTACTTGCGTATCGTCCATGCCTGTATTTAGCCCTCCGGTCATAACAGTCGAAATCAGGATTAAACCAGACTTAGCGAAGTTCCCTAACTTTCCGCCTGATATTTCTTCGCTGGTTTGGTCAATCTCGCTTTGAAATTCTTGATAAAATTCTTCGTTCATTAGTCCTACGAAAAAAATATATAAGAATACCATCAATACGATAAACGGCAAGAAGGTGCGCCAGTACTTAAAAACTGTTTTAAAAGTAATCATGGCATGGCTGAGCAGACCAGGGGTAACGGTTTCGCGGCGGTAATCTTCGCGATACGAGCGCCGAAAAGATTTGTGTGGTCGCGGATGCTGTGCTCGAAAAGTCTTAATCTTGCTACGCAGGATGCGTAGGCTTCCCTTTTTTATCGGTGCCTGTTTGGCTAGCTTTGAACTGCTACCGTCCTTTGAACCCTTGGAATGCTTTGAATTTTGATTTTTCTTTGAGCCCTTAGTTCCCTTTGAACCTGCACTCTTTTTGTCGGTTGTGGTGGTCTTTTTAGAACTTGTTTTTACCATGTTCTAGCCTTTCGATACGTTTTTCAATAGGGGGATGTGTGCTGAATAGGTTATTAATAGCACCTTTGCGCAAGGGATTATTGATAAAGAGGGCTTCCGTAGCCGGATTTTGGTGCTTCATGGGACGCGAATGGGTATCCAGCTTTTTTAGGGCCGAAATCATGCCTTCCGGGTAACGAGTAAGGTGGGCGGCCGAAGCATCAGCTAAATATTCACGTTCGCGAGAAACTGCCATCTGCGCCACGGAAGCAATAATCGGAGCTAGTAAACTGGTCAAAACAATCACGATCAAGCCAATCGGACTGCTATCCTCGTCGTCATGGCTGTTGGTCAGCCACATCATGCGTATCCCTAGGTCAGAGATGAAGCCGACAAGGCAGACCAGCCCAAAGGTAATCATTGAGACCCGAATATCGTAATTTTTGACATGTGAAAGCTCGTGCGCCATCACGGCCGATAATTCTTTATTATCCATGATATCTAATAGGCCGGTAGTGGCAGCAACAATAGCATGGTCAGGGTCACGACCAGTCGCGAAGGCATTAGGCGCTGCATCATTGATAATATAGACTTTCGGCATTGGTAGCCCAGCCGTAATAGAGAGATTCTCAACAGTGTTATAGAGACGAGGATTATCGCGTTTAGTAATTTGTTTAGCACCAGTCATAGCTACCGCGAGTGAACCCGCCAAATAATACTGTATGATGGCATAAATCGCCGCGATCCCAAAGACCCAGGCCATAACCCACCAGTCGCCAAAAAAATAAGCAAAAGCCGCACCAATTGCTCCGATAAAAGCAACGAAAGCAATCATGATAAAAACTGTATGACGTTTGTTAGCGGCAATTTGCTTATACATTTCAAAGTAACCTTCCGAATCCTAGGCCGATCAGTGGATCAGCCTAGGATTCGTTTTATTAGCTAAATTTTACTTCAGGAGCTTGATCAATCTTAGCTTGCTCAGCTTCCGGAACTTCATAATATTCACGAGCCTTGAAGTGTCCTACCATACTGTTAATTAGGTTAGATGGGAACATCTTGATTTTAGTATTAAGCTCTTTAACTCCTGCGTTATAAAAACGACGGGCAGCCTGAATCTTGTCCTCAGTGTCAGAAATTTCGGCGGCGAGTTGCTGAAAATTAGTGTTAGCCTTGAGCTCTGGATAAGCCTCTGTCACTGCCATCAAACGCGAAAGAGCGCCAGTTAGAGATCCATCGGCTTCAGCTTTGTCGCTCACTGAACGCGCACCCATCATCTTAGCCCTAGCATCAGAAACTGCTTTGATGGCTTCATTTTCGTGCTCAGCATAACCTTTGACGGTCTCAACAAGATTCGGAATTAAGTCCGCACGGCGCTTCAACTGCACGTTGATGTCAGACCAAGCTTCTTCGACGCGCTCGTCAGTCTTAACCAGACCATTGTAAGTTCCCCAAATTAAGGCAATGATTAGAACAACCACTACTGCAATAACAATAATCGCAATTAACATAATATCTCCTAAGTTATGTATGTATTATATATGTCTGAGAGGTTTTTGGCTAGCCTCTTTTTGCTTTATCCTAATTTAATCCCGTCAAACTCCAGCATATAAGCTAGGAGCCCTGAAATAAACATCGCCGCCATGAAAACCGCCCAAATAATGAGAACACAGAACTGCGAACGAGCAAAGTTGCGCAGGTTATGATTTGCAGCCGTTAAGGCAAATACTGCCACGCAGATCCAACCCACGATTGGGACCATAAATAAAATTTCGTAACCAAAATAGCCCCACATCGAAATCGGTTCATATTCTGCAGGGATTTTGGGTGTAGTTTTATCGTTTGCCATGTTTATTTCCTTTTATGCTTTATTTAGGTTTAATTATACTAGTTCTGAGAAAATTTTCAACCATGGCAAAGCAAAAAATGCAGAAAAACCTTTGACTGTTAATAAAATGCGTGCTACAATGTTTATAGATGCGAGCTTAGCTCAGTTGTTTAGAGCGCTTCCTTGCCAAGGAAGAGGTCGAGAGTTAGAGTCTCTTAGCTCGCACCACATGAATTTATGGGTAGACCGGCGGGGAGTCTATTTTTTGTTAAGGATAAACCTGATGATCAAGAGTTTTTCAGTCCCAAAACCTACCCCAACCAGTTCTGGTGGTGGTCTATCTTCTTATTGTATCATACTTAATGATATCTGTCAAGAGGAAAATATCAATTTGACTTGGTTATCCAATAATTGGCTGGCTTTGCTAGAGAGAAATGGTCAGCAACGTTTTATAATGGGGTACAAATTCGATCTGAATTCGGCTATTGCAGCTGGTATAGCCGATGATAAATTCGCCACGTTTGACGTTCTGAGCAATGCCAAAATTCCAGTAGTGCGCCATGCCCTGCTCTATGAGCCTGGCAACAATGACGTTTGCGCACGGGGTAAGAATAGCCTGGGATATGTTCAGGATTTCTTTATTAAGCATCATGAACATATCGTTATTAAGCCTAATAACGGCACTCGAGGTATGAATGTTCACGAAATATCTCAGACAGCGGATATTGAACCGGCTTTGCGAGAGGTTTTTCATCAAAGCTACTCCGCGAGCATGTGTCCGTTCTATCAGATTAAGCGCGAGTACCGGCTGATCATGCTAGACGGCGAGGAAAAAATTTCCTATTACAAAGAACGTTGCAACGACTGGAGATTTAATTTGGGACATGGCGCGATCGCATATGAGATTACCAATGAAGCGCTGCACCAAAAACTCTTAAAAATCGCCCAGGGTGCAGTACGGGCAATTGGACTGAGATTTTGCAGTGTCGATATAATTGAGACGACCAACCATGAGTTATTAGTACTAGAAGTCAACAGTGGGGTGATGACTAGGAAGTTCTTAAGCCAATATCCTGAGCGGCATCCGGACGTCTACAAGATGTACCACGAGGCAGTCAAAAAAATGTTTGCGGAATCACCAGATTCTATGTTAAAATAGTTTCATGGCACTGTGGCGGAGTGGTGACGCAGCGGTCTGCAAAACCGTGTACACCGGTTCAATTCCGGTCGGTGCCTCCATATAAAGACAACACGTTTGATACAAATTTAATTGTAAGAAAACCCCTATTTATAGGGGTTTTCTTATACTCTAACTCTATTTTCTAGAAAATCCTAGGTTATAATCACGAGTATTATACTTAATATTTTATAGCAAATTTAAGGCCACCTTTACACGATGCACCCACTTGCACCCATTGTATTTGTGCTACTTAGTATACCAAACAGCGGACGGGGAAACCACGGTAATGATAGTAATAGTCGTTTGGTCGTGTTTCATTGGCATTGAGATATAGATAGCCTGCTCTAGCATTAGTTGGTGAGGTATAGCTAAATGCTGTATTAGACCAATCGTAGCCATGAAAACCAAAGCGCGTTAAAGAACCATAGGTCAGGTCAATATGCCCGCTACGGACGAAGCTTTGCTTTTTTATATTTCTTATCTCACATACTGTAAATCTGTTTTTCTTTACATTATGTTAAGAAAAACCTCATTCCATACAAATAAAGCGGCTATATTAGTCGCTTATAAAAATATCATTATTCCTGCATGCAAGGTCTTATGTTAAGAGATCAACTCTAGTTTGAGATATGCTGCGTCTAGATCATCCTGTGCCACACCTAAATATCTTCTTGTGGTTTCGTAATTACTATGGTTATAAATGTCCATAATGACTACTGGCGAGACTTCACCACTTGTCCAGGCATGGTAGCCAAAGGTTTTTCTGAGGCTATGGCAGGATATTTTGCCCATTAACCCAATTGCCTCCACTGCGGCATGGATAATTCGCCATGCCTGTACCCGGCTGATAGCTTGAGGTTCTTTACGATTGTTCGCAAAGATAAACTCACCTTTTCTGTGTAAATAGCATTGACTTAATGCCCCAATCACCTGTTTATTTAGGGCAATCAGCTTGGTTTTGCCGGTCTTTTGTTCAGTTAGGGTAACATGGGCATAGAAGTTCTGATGTTCTTCGTCATACACATCCGTCCATTTTAGTTTCAGGAGATCACTAATTCTTAATGCCGTATAGACCCCCATAATAATCAGTGTATAATTGCGGATTTGCCCCTTTTCTAAGTAATACTCTGCTAGTTCCTTTAACTGTTTCTTATCTCTAATTGGTTCTGTTGCTGCCATAATATAATAAAAGCCCCCTTGTCTCTATGATAGACTTAAGTATAACCTATTAGAAACAAGCGGACACTGTAACAATTTATCAACTCTGTTACATCTTGGGGAAATTTTATGCCGTAACTATCAAGAAAAGATTATCTACTACTCATTTTTTATCTATAAATATCGCTCTAACCACTTGTTTTTCCCTAGGTTTAATGCTAGAATAAGTATCAATATTGATATTATGTTACATCTTGGGGGAACAATCACTACCATAGCATAATCCAGAACTTACCAAATGGAGTTTTGTTCCTTGGGCTATATGCCTGTGAGTTTTTGGTGGATTATTTTTGTAGTTTTTAAAATTTACGCACACAAACATAGAAAAGGAAGGTGAAAATATGGGATATTTTATGATGGAAGTGTTACCACGAATTATAGGATATGGGTTTTGGATTATTGTGTTTCCCTATATTGTCATTAGTATACTGCCCATTAATTGTCACTCCAAAAGTGATACTGAGCGCATACGTCATGGCGGAGTACCATATATTAAGAAGAGGTTGCCAAATGGCGATTGGTATGAGTATAAGGAAGGCGAACGTGATCCGCACAAGCCATATACGGATGCAGAGTTGGCAGCCATGCCAGTTACGGAACGCATAGCCATTAAACGTCCAAACAGAGCCATTCGTAATCTTTCTGCGAATGAATGTCGATGTTGCGGTGGTGGAAGTGTAGTTTCAACTTATGGCTTTTGCCGTGGTGTGTTATGTTCGGCATGTGCCGACAAATACATGGCATCAAATTTATGCGGACAGAACCTTGAGTCATATGGAATTGATGGCAAGTCTAAACTTTATCTATGGATAGAGCAGCGACGGCTAGCAATGGATGTACAGGAAGGGTTGTTGACCGAAGAAGAAGCTGAGATTGAGGCAAAAAATATATTTGACTATGCCGTAAAGAGCGCCGCTAGGCAAAAACAAAAGGAAGAAGAATATGCAAGGCGCCAAGAAGAACTCAAGGATAAGGAGCAAGAGCTCATTGATATTACCAATCGTCTTTTCTAGACGAAGTCCCCTCCCGCTGCCTTTAGCATTCTCCAAAACTTACATAACTATTAACCAATTTCACTAGAAAGGAGGTAACTTATATGTACAAAGTTACCAAGAAGTTCCTATCCCTCCTGC
>CANOTH010000015.1 GCA_947570505.1 uncultured Candidatus Saccharibacteria bacterium | reverse complement strand
CTAAACGTATCCTCATCAGACTGGACACTCTTAACTGAGTGTCCTTTTTGTGCTAAAATGTAACTATTGAGGGCATCCTCACCTCCAACATTAATAACAATGCGTCAAGCATTGGGGCTGGAAACATAGGTGAGGCCAAGCCCTCTTTTTGTGATATAATAGAAGAATCGTACAGAGATAGGAGGTAAAATGGACGAAATTAAATGCCCACATTGCGGTAAAGTATTCCAAGTTGATAAAACTGGCTATGCTGAGATTGTTAAACAAGTGCGCGATCATGAATTTGAACGTGAACTAACCAGTCGCATTGCCAGTGCCGAAGAGCTTGCCACAGTAAAGGCTGAAAATAATTTTAAAGATGACCTCAGTGCCAAAGACTCCGAAATTGCCGATCTTAAAAGTCGTGCCACTACCACCATCAGCAAAAAAGATAGTGAAATCGCCGAGCTCAAAGCCAAGCTCGAAACTGCCGAATCTGCCAAAAAACTTGCTGTCACCGAAGCCGTTACCAAGATCGAACGTGAACGCGACACTCTTAAAAACGATCTCAAGAGCAAAGAAACCGAGCAAAAACTCCTCGAAACCTCTCTGCGTGAACAATTTGCCTCCGAACTCAAAAACAAGGATGAACTCATCGCCTACTATAAAGATCTCAAAAGCCGTATGTCTACCAAAATGGTCGGAGAATCTCTCGAGAAACATTGTGAAGAGGAATTTGAACGTCTACGCGCCACCGCCTTTCCTAAAGCCGAATTCGGCAAAGACAATACGGTTAGTAAGAGCGGTAGCAAAGGTGACTATATTTACCGCGAATTTGACGATGATGGCAATGAATTATTATCTATCATGTTTGAGATGAAAAACGAAAACGACGAAACTGCTACTAAGCACAAGAACGAACACTTTTTCAAAGAGCTCGATAAAGATCGCAATGAGAAAAAGTGTGAATATGCTGTCTTAGTATCGCTGCTTGAAGCCGATAGCACTCTATATAACGATGGTATCGTGGATCGTTCGCATCTCTATCCCAAAATGTATGTCATTCGTCCTCAGTTCTTTATTCCAATTATCACTATCTTGCGCAGCGCTGCAATGAACGCAGCTCAGTATAAATCCGAGCTTGCCTTAGTCCGCGCGCAAAATATTGATATTACTCATTTCGAAGAAAATATTGAAAACTTTAAAGAAGGCTTTGCTCGTAATTATAATCTCGCTAGCCAGAAGTTCAAAAAAGCCATCGAAGAAATCGACAAAACCATCGACCATCTGCAAAAGACCAAAGAAAATCTCCTATCTTCCGAAAATAATTTACGTCTAGCCAATAACAAAGCTGAAGATTTAACAATCAAACGTCTCACCCGTGGCAATCCAACTATGGCCGAGAAATTCGCCGAACTAGGAAGTCAAACTACAGACAAGTAACAACTCAATGAGCTACCAAGATTTCTTTACTACCCAAGGTCTCACCAGTATCCAAGCATTTTATGATTATGCGCAGAGTAACTTTCATTTTGGCTGGATGGATCAGCGCGGCAATTACCATCACGAAGCTAATACCGCTAATGGCTATGCTTTACAATCACCCAGCGAGCTCATGAAAAGCCAGATTGGCAATTGTTGGGATCTAGCTGAATTATACCGCTGTTGGTTCAGTAACATGACGAACCTACCTACCGAGACGTACTTTATTTTCTATGATGATTATGCCGGCTGCCCCAGCCATGCAATTCTCAGCTACCCGCAAGCAGGGAAGTTTTATTGGTTTGAGCCCATGTTTGGCGACAACGATTGTGACTACAGTGGAATTCATAGCTATGATGGCATGAAGGAGCTCCTAACCGATTTCAGAAACCAGTTCATCCAGATTAGTTTGATTCGCGGTACTATTCCTGAAGCTTACTTACCTGAACAAATTAAGCTGTATCGTTATCAAAAACCACAATATCACATCACTGGCGCAGAAATGCGCAACCACATTGATAAAAGCGAACTAGTCGCTATCTAATGCTCTTGACCCACTCGGTAATTTCTTCATCCGTAGCTTCAGAAGCAAAACGATGACCAGTCTGCCAACTTCCACCCTCCGCATCTTGCTTCAATAAGACAGCACTATTGCCCAACTCCGACGAGCTCGACGTGCAAAACGGAATCACCGTCTTACCAGAAAAATCCTGCTCTTTCACAAATGCATTCGTAGGCCAGGCCGCAATCCCCCACCAAATCGGATAACCAATTAGCACCGTATCATATTTCTCCCAATCTTTCACTTCCGTCTCAACTAACTCCACCTCCCGCAGGTTCTCGTCGTCATGCTCGCGTGCTACTCGCGAATCGCCTTTCGTCCAAATAAGATCTTCCGCACTATATTCATTTTTTGGCCGAATCTCAAATACCTCCGCATCTAGCTGCTTAGCAATTTTTCTCGCCACCACTTCAGTATGGTTTTGTGCGGAATAATACACTACTAAAGTCTTGCCTAATTTACCCGAATCGCCCCCTTCTTGATTCCGCATTAACATTTTTACTACCGCAAACATTCCCACCGTCAAAACCAACACCGCCACGATGCCCAAAATTGCACGTATAATCACATTCTTTTCCATATGTCTATTATACAACACTTATGGTAGAAACCTCAATGTTTAGTCCGTAGCGGGCAAATAAATCTAAATTTTAGGTCTGCACAGCGCTTGGGCTTCAATAACTTCGTTTGGTCTCGTATTGCTACAACATATGGCACTAGTACTTGGGGTACCAAGGCCTACTACCTCGACTTAGATGCCTCGAATATTGACCCATCCAACAACTACTATCGTTTTCTCGGTTTCCCCGTCCGCTGTTTGGTAATACTAGTTCCTATATCGAGCATAAACTTGCTCAGCAGCTTCTTTTGCAGAAATTTTACCAGCTATATACTCATTAAGGGTTTCCTTCGTTGGTCTAGAAATTTTTAACCCCTCCAGCCTCTCATTAGCTATAGCTTGCTTAACTTTTTCTTTTCATTCATTCATATTTCATATTATGCCAAACAAAAATGTCTCCTGCAATATATTACAAAAGATATTTCACATTCTGTCAATGGTGGAGTGTACGAGACTCAAACTCGTGACCTCTTCGCTGCCAGCGAAGCGCTCTAATCAACTGAGCTAACACCCCAGTACCACCATTATACCACACATTTAGGCTTAGCGAACATTTTTATCCCTAAACCACCATAAATGCCAAAAGAGGCATCAGTACACACCATAAGAGGCACCCCGAAGAGTACCCGTGGCTAAATTTTCGTTTCACCAATCAAACTACCATTAAAACGATAACGAGGAAATTCTTCAGTACTAACAATTCTATCGTCTAACATATCAAGAATAATTAAATCATATACCCCACTACGTGCATCGTAAGTAATACCCGTCCAGTCCGTCATATCGCACATCTACAGCATATTTTGACTGACGCAACTTGCAGGCAATTACGTCGGAAATACCTTTTTCATCTTCTATTACTAAAATCCGCATAATCAAAATATAGCATGATATAATCAAAACATGAATTATCCTACAATTTTAACCGGCATGCGTGTCAATAGTGTCATGACTCTAGGGAACTTCCTAGGAGCGCTAATTCCAATGGTGCGTCTCGCCAACCAACATAGCCAAGCATCTCATATTAATATATTTGTACCCGACCTTCATTCTATCATTGATCGGGTCGACGGGGAATTACAGCAAAATCTCATCAAATCTCTCAAGTATTACTTGGCCGCGGGTTTAAAAATTTCCTCAAATGTGCATTTTTACCGTCAATCAAGGGTACCTGCCCACTCTGAGCTCTGCTGGATTCTCAATTGCGTCGCCACCATGGGCGAGCTAAACCGCATGACCCAATACAAGGATAAAAGTGAAGGGAAGGATAGTGTCAGTGTCGGAATTTTCGACTACCCCGTACTCATGGCTGCAGATATTTTACTTTACGATGCTACCTATATTCCTGTCGGCGAAGATCAATTTCAACACATTGAGTTAACTAGGCGCCTCGGTCAAAGGTTTAACCAGCGCTTCGGCGAGACTTTTGTTATTCCTGCTGAGCCGAAAGACCAAGCTAAGTTCATGCAAGTTGACAACGGCATCCGCATTCGTGATCTGCAAAATCCTGAAAAGAAGATGAGCAAATCCAATCCTTCGCGGAGTAGCAAAATCATGCTCACCGACACTCCCGAAGCTGCCGCTAAGAAAATCATGTCCGCTACTACAGACTCAGTCGGAAAAATCCAATATGATATGTTTAATCAACCTGGTATTAGTAATTTGTTACAAATCGAATCATTAATTAGCAATCTCCCGTTGCAAGACGTGATTTCTACTTGGTCAGGTGAAACTCACTATGGCGATCTCAAGCAAAAAGTCGCTGCCAGTGTCAAAACCTTCCTGGAAGATTTTCAGAGCCACCTTGAGCAAATTAGCGATCAAGAAATCTTAGATTTGCTTGAAACCGGCGAAACCTATGCTAATGAAGTGGCCAACCACAAATTGCACCAAGTACAACAAGCTTTTGGACTACGAGACTAATGATTATCACAGGCAAAAAATTTAGCAAACCAGATCTATCCCGTGTCATCAACGGTGACACCGAGCTTGCAGCTGATGAGGTTAGACCAGAGAAAGTGCGCCTTGACCATTTACTTATGCAGCAACACCCTGAATATAATCGTTCCAGCCTACAAACTTTTATTAAATCCGGTTATGTGACAGTAGATGGCAAGACGGTTACGAAGCCTAATAGTAAATTCGAAGCTAATACTGTGATTGTGTTAACCGTACCAGAATCTCCTAAAGTTACTACCCGACCGCCAGTGATTTACGAAGATGATAATGTGATTGTTCTCAATAAGCCCAGTGGCCTGCTCAGCATGGCCAAGGGTGAGTATTGTCCAGAGGCTACCCTAGAAGATTATGGTTTATTAGTACACCGGTTAGATCGTGATACCTCCGGAGTGGTGATCTTAGCCAAAAATCCCGAGACTCAAAAAATGCTCCGCAAACAATTTCAAGATCGCAAAACCCACAAAACTTATTATGCCGTCATTGAAGGACGACCCAAGCTAGACGCAGCTCTGATTGATTTGCCTATTGCGCGCAACCTTAAACGTCCTACGACTTTCCAAGTTGATCAGAATGGTAAAGATTCGCAAACTTATTACAAAGCTATCAAGAGTAACGGTCAGTATAGCTTGCTTGAGCTCAAGCCCAAAACTGGGCGCACGCATCAGCTCCGTGTACACCTTAAATATCTCGGTCATCCAATTCTCGGAGATGTGGTTTATGGCAATGAAGGGGCAAAAAAGCAACCTAGACTTTTTTTGCATGCTGGGGAACTAGAGATTAGCATTCCCGGAAAACAAGGAAACATCCGTAAAACTTTCACGGCCGAATTGCCACAGGAATTTGATCATGTTTTTTGATGATGTCAGCCAAATTAATGAAGTAGCACAAAAAACTAGTTGTAGTATTTTTGTAGTTGATCCTAATACAAAATTGAGGTTTAAGCATGCCATATATCTCAAGCCTGAAGCAGAAAAAAAGTCCAATATCATTACAGTCGACCAAATTCGTAACTTTATTAGTTTAACCAATAGTCGTGAAATCACTGAACAATTTTTCGTCATTACACCAGCCGAAGCCATGAACGAAGCAGCTCAGAATGCTTTTCTCAAAACGTTCGAGGAGCCGGGAGCACACTGTCATTTTGTTTTGCTCACCAAAGATCCGTCTTTACTATTACCCACTATTTTATCACGCGCCCAGATCTATGTCCAAAGAACTCTCAATGTCCTAGACCAAGCCCCACAGGCTTCCGCTAAAATCATTGAATATGCCAAACGGTTAATTGCTGCACAACCTAGAGACCTGCCCGAAATCGCTAGTGAACTAGCGAAGGCTAAAAGTAATCCCCGTGAGCAAGCTATACAAGTCACTACTACAACAATCGAGCTACTATACAAATCATACTTCAAGACCAAGAATCCAAAGTTTCTCACTAAGATTCAAAACTTTATTAACCTATATGAACATCTTAGTCAAAACTGCCACATCAAGCTCCATATCGTCGCAGACCTGTGCTAATAACTTGTAAAATACTGTGACCAGTACGTCTTATGCTGTGCGTTCGGATCAAACACAAAGCCTACTGAGACATACTTAAAATTCGGATTCAAAATATTCTCACGGTGATCTGGCGAAGCCATCCACGATGCTACTACCGTTTCCGGAGAAACCGCCGCATTTCCCGCATTCAGATTCTCGCCACTTATACCACCCGTCTCCGGAATCGGACAAGTCGTGGACCAGGCTGAGCCATCAGGCCGAGTATGTGAATAATTGCTCATGATTTCGCGAGCCCTAGTATTAGCTGCCGCCTCACAAGTCGTGCCCCAACTCAATGCCGCTATGCCATTTTTCGCACGCTCCTGATTCACTAAATTCAGCACATCACGTTTCCATTGTTCTATAGGTGGCGCAATCACAGTTACAGTCAACTTATCATGCCGCGAACCATCATACGTCCCCGCTGTAATCACCGTAGTCCCAGTACCAACTATCGACGGATACCTACAACTAGTGGCATCAAAACCTAACCAAGTCCTAGCCGTATTATAAAACCCCGCAATCACACTCTGATTACTAGACTGCCAATACATATCACCTAGCCCGGTCAAGCCTCCACCAGCACAAATGTCAAAATCCGCCGTCTGATAAATCGTAATTGCCTCTTCATTCCACAACTGCCCCGAAGCCACTGGGTTACTACTAATTCCACCACTATTCTTTGTGCTACTGCCAGTGACATAACTACCATTGCCCCCACTGCCGCCGTTCGATTGACCACCGCCACTTGGCATAGTTGTAGTCTGCCCACCAATCACCACCACCGGCGCATCTAGTTTATCCGTCTCTGGACTAATCAATCCCAACTCTTCCAAGGAACCACCAATATCATCACTATGTTCCTGCACCACCCGAAACTCAATGCCACCGTTCAAATTAATCGCGCTAAAAATCATCACTCCCACAATCAGAATCGCTACCGCATTCAATGACAGCAAAATCGTGAGCTTCGTCTGCCGCAACAACTTCGCCGTCATGCTAGTTCACCTCCGCTCCAAGCACACATTCTTAAGCCCTTATATGCTTTTCCGAATCAATCACGGTCGCAACTAAATTAATAATCATCTCTAGCTGCACTAAGTCTCGACGTTCAAAACTTGCCTTACCTAATGGTCTGCCCACGATCAACTGGCCAAACGGCTTACCTTTCGCATTCTTCAGCTCAGCAATCGCCTTCAAATCAAGCTCATCAAGAATCTTCTGCACGGCTTCGTTCGGTTCCTGCCAAACCCCACCAGCCGCCGCCGGACGCAATTTACCAATCTTCTCTAGCTCCCCCGCCGAAATCGACAAAGCTTTCGAACCATACAATCTACCATTAATCAAAATACCAATATAAGCAAAATGCAAGTGATCCGCTAGAAATGCTGCGAGCTCCCGCAAATCCACATTCTTCGTCGCAATCCGATTCAACTTTTTAATCACATAGGCCAAGTCTACTTGACCCACAGAAATCATTGAACGAATCGAAGCTGTCACCTCATTAATAACCGGTATGAGCAATAGTACAATCACAATCATAATGAAATTCAAAACCAAAATCGATGCAGAAGGATTTGGAATCTTGAACAAAGCCGTAAAAATCAAGTAAAATATCAACATATAAATCGCTGCGCCAGTCGACATGACTACAACATATGCCATCACCTTCAACCACCTCGTGGAAACCGAAATAATTCTATATTTCAAAATCGCATAGAAGTAAGCCAGCATTGAAATAGAAACTGAAAGCGGACCAACCCAGATAATATCATATCGCCCCATCAAAGGCAAAACAAGATCAAACACGGCTGACAAAATCCCACTAATAGTCAAACCAGCCAGCAAGATCAAGTCGCCATTACGCACCTTCTTGGAAGCGGCATGCGTAGCATGATAATAAGTAGCCAGCAAGAAAGTCGAAATATTTAAGAAGAAGAATACCATATACACCCAATAATACCAACCATTAATGAGGTGAACTGTATTGCCACGATTAGTCAGCTCATAAGACGTATAGAGTACACTTGGATCTATCAAGAAAACCACGACCAGCACAACTGCCCAGAGCACAAAGAAAACTGTCGCAATTTTACCCCAAGTGTAATGCCAAGCCATGTGTCCTAAAAGAGCAGAAGACATAATCATAGCACCAAGATAAATACCAACTATCACAATTTTCGCAAACTGATCACTAGTAGTCGGTGATAATGCCAAAAACAAACCAATAGATACAGCCCAAACCACTGCGCCTATATTAGAGAGTAACAGCCAAACTGCTCGGCCCTTATCTTGTTTAGACACCCCAAACAAAGACAGCAACCCCGATGACACCGTCAATATTGCGGTCGCTACCAGCAATATAGAAATTAAACTCACATGACCTCCTATTCTTCTTGTACTCAGTGTAACATGCTTATTCTATATTCGTCAATACAGTACAAAAGCCTTATCCGTAGATAAGGCTTTTCACAAAAGAACATGCGGTAAGTAATTTTAGTTACGATTACAAAGGCAAGCTAAACTCCGATCCAATACCATTACCCAGATAATAATATACACCTACCGGCCGAGGATTACGCGGATCAATTTCATACTGACAATCAAGTCCCGCTCGCCTGCTTAGATCAAGCATCTTCTTTACGGCCCAATTTACAGTCAGTTCTGGATGCATATCCGACTTCCAAAGTAATGCTGTAGCACAACGAATCAAGCTACACTCCATCACCTGCAAGTCGCAAGCAATCCGACCATAAGGTCTGAGCATCCTTTTCATACGCAAAAGGTAATTGAGCAGAGTTGACTCATCAAGATATGAGGCGACTCCATCAAGCAATATCGCCGCAACACGGTCATATAGCCTCTCATCATGCAAAACTTCTTCAATATTACATTGACGAAACTCAATTCCCGTCGCCTCAAATGGCACTCCAAAATCATGTCGAAATACCACATCCAGATGTTTGCGCACATCCGGATCAGCATCACAAGCGATGATATGCATCTTCCGAATTTGTTCCAAGGTAAAAACCCCAAACTTACGCAATTCCAGCATCAAACCGCAACCTAACGTTACTAGGTAATCCTCAGGATGATAATTGTAGACCCAATGCGCCAATAAACCCGAATGATGCCCCCGACGACGCAAATCCACGAAAATTGGCTCACTTACTGCACATTTTCTGCTAATACAGCCTGGTGCAAGCTCATGGTAATTGCCAGCATTATCGTAGTTCACTCCAAACGCACTTTCGAGTGCAATCGCATGTGGAACCAAATCCAGAAACCGAAAGAAAGATCTCGATTCGGCCCCATAATCGTCCATATAATCATAGAGTCCACGATTAGCTTTGATTCCCGTAGCAACTTTTACCCAAACTTCGCGAATACCTTTAAGATCATCTTCCAGTTCTACGTCATTTGCACAATGGACTTTAGCATAGTCTACCAACCTCCGATAAATCTCGTCAACTTGCTCCTGACTGGGTCGCATCATCGGCAGAACCTTACTCATACCTGTCGCAAAAACATACTTCAACGAATCGCCCCATACTGTCATGGGTGGATAAGTGTGATAATCTGCCAATTCCTCCTCAGTTTTCTCTCCCCGATAAATGGGGACATGGGCATAATGGTCTTTCTTTACAGACAGCATAGATGCCACCTCCTTCTTAATTTTAATGTTCTATCATCATAAAAAACAAATGATAACTACCGCCTCATCATTATAACATATACTACTATTTTGTTAAGATAACACAATAGTCCTCTTGACCATATCCTTATGAACATATATAATTAACCATAAGTACATATACAAGCATAAAAGAGGTTAGATATGCCAACAAAAAAATATAAACAAAAACTGCTCAAACATCAGCTCTACTCCGTTGCCCGAGTCGTCGCTTGCGCTTCTTTTTTGATTTTAACCATCATCGGAGTTTCATCTCTCGTCAAGGCGATGTCTCTAGAAGCAATCGCTCACGAGAATGGTATTCCTGCCACCTGGCAAGCTGCATCACTTGGAAACCCCGATACAATCACCATCGACGCGACTTACTGGGACCAACGTCAAGATGATTGTAATGACCCTAACCGTCAATTTGAATGGGTGATTTGTGGCTATTGGACCGCCGGCGCTATTCAAGGCACCATCAAAGATACCCTTGGTGCAGATGGATTGCCCGTACCAGCTTACACTAATGCTACAGATGCTTGGAATGCTAACCACGACGTCTTTACCGCAAACGTCACTGGACAAGACCCAGTACAACCAGGCGATAACTTTTATCGCTGGTTCCACGAGACTGAAGTATCTAAAAAATATGATCGTCAGGTAACCTTTACCCGCACTGGTACCAACACATACACCTACGGCCGTGAGGGTGTCTTCCCGTTAGATAACGTTGATTTTTCTAAGGATGATGAAGCTACCAAGCAAGGTCACAATTATCATTTTACTTCTCATCTTGGCTTTGCCATGAAAGTTGCCGCCGATGGTAAAGAAAAATTTGAATTCTCGGGCGATGATGATGTGTGGGTCTTCCTAAATGGCAAACTAATCCTTGACATTGGCGGCTTGCACGAAAAACTCAGCGGCTGGTTCACAATCAATCCAGACGGCACCGTTTCTACTTATGTCCAACACGTCAATGACGTGAGTGGTCGCGCCGCCCTCGGTTATCCCAGCAACGATTTTAACAGCTATGTCGACCCGCTCAATCAGTTAAATCGCGCTACTTACCAAGATAAATACGACACGATCGATATCGGCATCCATGAAGGCGACATTGTTAACCTTGATTTCTTCTATGCCGAACGTAGCACTACGGAATCTAACACCAAAATCACCATTTCTAATATGAATTGGCCAATTTCTGCTGACAGCAAAATCAAAGCCGAAGTCGTCGGTAAAATCGAAAATACCGAAACCAATATTATTCAGTATCAAACCAGCATCTCTAATCGTGATCCCGAGCATCCACTAGACCTCGAGCGCTTTGCAGCCTATATTACTGAAACTTCTCACCCTACGACCGAAACTACCGAGACGGTTGAAGGATACCTCCCGCTTGATGCCAAAACTCTATACTATACTAAAACTCCCCAAGATTCCGCCTCTTGGACACCAGTCGAAATTTCCGCTCCCGCTAATAATGAGACTGGATTCAAACTCGCCCAACCTATTCGTATGAGTCCAGCCGGAACCGCTGACGATACACTGTATTTCCGTTACTTTAGTGAAACCTCCGGCTATCCTGGCACTACCACTAGCCTAGTGAGTTACTATACCTCACTTGACGGAGCAACTGGAGTGACTTACGATTATGATTCAGTCGAATATTCTGGCACTCAAATCAAGCCTGAGCCCACTCCAACTCCGCATACTCTCACAATTAAATACCTTTATGAAGACGAATCTGAGGCCAAACCGCCCGTCGTCCAGTCTCTCTATTCCGGCGAATCATACTCAGTCGATACGATTGATGACATCCCAGGCTACACTCCCGACATCATGAACATTAGGGGGACCATACCAGAAAATCCTACTCCTGATGATCTGAATTTCGTAGTCTACTATCGCCCCAAACCTGAAGAACCGGGTCCAATTATACCGCCAGCTGAGCCAACTTACCGAGTAACCATCCATTACATATATGACGAAGGCGGCAGTGAAGCAGCCCCAGACTACATCAGCCGCGAGCTCAAACCCGGAGAGAGTGATACTAAGTCCTCACCAATTATTCCTAATTACACTCCCGATCAAGCTGAAGTTACAGCAACTATTACCGATACCGATATTGAAATCACTGTGCGCTACACTAAGAATCCTGAACCAGAAATCCCACCTACCGAACCCAGCAACCCCGTCGAGCCCACTCCACCTACCGAACCAGACCTACCAGAAGAGCCCACAACTCCCGAAGAGCCAATCATCCCTGAGCAACCAGAAATACCAACTCCGCCCACGATTCCTGGCTCTGATATAATTAATGGCGATCTGATTTACCTAGCACCTCTCGGTCAAGTTGCCTTCGTGCCTAACACTGGCATTATTAGTAACACTGTAGCTTCGGTCTTCGAAGCCGGATTCGCAGAGATTATCATGTCCCAAGCCTTCGTGATGATCATGCTTCTGATATTTGCTGGATCCTTCTCAACCTATTTCTCCCTGCGTCAATATGCTGCCGCTCCTGCTACGAGCGCAAAAGGAATGAATCGTAATAACAGCTCAGCCAAAAGAGCTCGCAGCGACAAATCGCTAGTGAGCAAGAAAACGACTGCGCGTAAGACATCTACCCGCAGCAAAACTCATTCCCAACCAGCAGCTACGGTGCGAATTACTAGCAGTTCTAAAAGCAAAAAATAAACTCAGATTTTTACCTGCCGCCCCTGAAAGTGGCAGGTTTTTTGGTCTCGAGGCTTGCTTTTTTGCTCATTCTTTGCTATCATAGAAAAAGTTGTCAGAAAATAAGGTCGATCGGCTGAGATTTCAGGCGCTTTTCTTTCTCGACAACCGTATTTAAACAGGAGAATTAATGCGTATCAAGCCAAAGCGCACTCAGACTCGCCGCGAGCCGCAGTTTCCACCTGCTGCTTGGCAAGAGTTCATCGAGATTAAGCCAAAACTTTAACGCATAAGCCTCACATAGCAGTATGTGAGGCTTTTCTGATCACTAATCCTAATTTAGCTTTTCTTCTTTTCAATCCCCAAATCTTTCAGCTTAGCATCAATACGACTCCGCAACTCCTCCACAATGTTCATCTCTCGATTATGGTACTGATCAATCAACTCACCATCAATATAAAACATCGGTGTCCAAGCCTCTTCTACATCATCAATCTCAGTCTGATAATCATACAATCCACCGTCAAAAGAGACTTTCTTAGCTACTTCCTTACTATTCATATCTTCACGAAACTTAGTCAAATCACCCTTACCGTCAGAAGCCTTCTGGAAATATTCCTCAAACTGCTCTTGACGGTCATTAGCACCAGAATAATACCACTCATTCTGATTTGCGTACAGCAGATCCTTAAATGGCTTCCAATACCCCTGAATTGCCGCCGCTGCTGCTGCTGAAGCTGCTGCTGTACCATTTTGATGATAAGACATCACGGTATTACGAAACACCAGAGCCACCTGATCACTATCATACTCTTCTAGCAAAGCATTAATCTGTGGATTCATCGCTGCACAGCCTTCACACTGATAATCGGCATATTCAAAAATCTTCACTGGCGCCTCAGGGTTCCCGACAATCATTTCGGGCAGATTGCCAGAAAACTCATTCGCCGCAATCACTTCCTTCAAATCGTAATTACTATAATCAGCTTTCTGCTCGCGATTCAAAAACATCGTCGCCCCAATCAACACCGCAAAAGCCGCTACAATCACACCAATAATTATTCCTGTTTTCTTATCCATAAGTCCTCCAAACTCTAGTTATGCTATAATTGTAGCATGGATGCAGCAAAAAATACACCGTCAAGCTTCTTAGTCAGAGTAAAAATCACCCTGAAAACTAATGCTCATCGTTTCGGTCAAGCTTGCCAAAAAGCCAAAACTCGCTGCCTCAAGCGCTTTACTCACTGGGTGGACCCAAGACTCGAAAAATATCGTACTTCCCACCGCCCAGATCATACTCCCGCCACTAATCATCATACTTTCGATGAAAAAGCTCATTTAACAGATACGGACCGCAAAGCAGAAAATCTTACTCTGAGCTCAACTAAACACACATCTTTGGCAGAGTTATATACTCCACAAACCATTAGTGAATTCTTGGCTTTGCTCAAACGTACTCCTCGCACGGTTTTGAACAATCGCGAGCGCCATGTCATTGCTACTATTATGAATTTCCCCGATATCAAAGTCTCAGAAATTATGCTTCCCGGAAGCGCAATTACTTATGTAAAGGACGACGAAGTCTTGGGTCCGCTAGTACTTGATCGGCTTTATCGTTCGGGCTTTCAGCATTTTCCCGTTATTAATCCTGATCGTCGTATTATCGGGATTATCCATACCACTGCCCTCAATAGCTTAGAAGTCAAAGAAACTAGTCATGCGCACGAAATTCTTGACCCCAAAGTTTATTATCTGCGCGAAGATTATACTCTCAACCAAGCTCTGGCCGCCTTTTTGCGTACTAATTGTTACTTTTTCCTCGTGATTGACCGCTTTGAACGCATCGTAGGAATGCTAACTTATCAAATGCTAGTAGATTATCTACTTGGTGAAACTCCGACAGATGATTTTGACCGCGACAGTGATCGCTTAGCCGTTGCAAAACGTAAAATGTGTTAGACTATAATTATGGCTAGAAAATCCCATACTTTATTCACCTGCCAACAATGCGGTGCAATGTATAAAAACTGGACTGGTCGCTGCAACAAATGTGGCGCCTGGAGTTCTCTGATTCAGCAATTTGATGAAGATAGCCGTGATGAAAAATCCGCCATCGGACGTGGTCAAATGTCCGGCAAAAGTCTGGATTTTGTCTCTATCAAAGATCTAGAAGTTTCCGACGAAAAATCCCGCATTTCTACCGGTTTCAAAGATTTGGATGTGGTACTCGGAGGCGGAATTTTGCTCGGCTCCGTCGCCGTATTAGCCGGACAGCCTGGCATTGGCAAATCCACTCTCTTGATGCAAATTTGCGCCGAAATTGCTCAAAACCATGCAGTTTTGTACGTCTCAGGCGAGGAATCAGCTGGCCAAATTAAACTACGAGCTATGCGCTTAGGCGCCAATTCCGATCGCTTGAAATTTGCTAGCTCTACCAGCGCCAACGATATTGCTAAGACCATCGAAAGTGGGGAATTTGACCTAGTAATTGTCGATTCTATCCAGACTCTCACTCTCGCCGAAATCGCTTCGGCACCGGGTGGAGTTTCACAAGTAACCAACTGTGGCAACTTAATTATCCGAGCCGCCAAAATTTCTAATACAGCAGTTATTATTGTTGGACATGTTACCAAGGAAGGAACTTTAGCTGGACCTAAAGTCCTAGAGCACCTAGTTGATATTGTTCTAAATTTTGAAGGAGATCGCTACGGCGGCTTCAAAATTATCCGCGCTATCAAAAATCGTTTTGGCTCTACTACCGAAGCTGCCATTTTTGAAATGAATCAACATGGCCTAGCCGAAGTCGAAAATCCCTCGGCGGCCTTACTGGCCGAACGTCAGAATACCGATGGCTCAATTATTCTAGCCACTCTAGAAGGTACCCGACCAATCCTAGTCGAGATTCAAGCTCTCGTCACTCCGACGAACTTCGGCTATCCTAAGCGCACTTGTTCTGGCTTTGACCTTAATCGCCTGAATTTATTACTAGCTGTGATTGAACGCCGTACTAAACTCAAGCTGAATGATAAAGACGTCTTCGTCAACGTTGTAGGGGGATTAAGAGTGCAAGACTCCGCCGCCGACCTCGCAGTCTGTCTTGCGATTGCCTCGGCGGTGGCAGGCCGAAAATTAGCTGAAGATTTTGTCGTCTTTGGCGAAGTTGGCTTAGGCGGGGAAGTCCGTTCAGCCTACCGTCCCGACCAACGCATTGCCGAAGCTAAAAAGTTAGGTTTTGCCCATGCCATCGCTCCTGCTACAGTACGAGATGAATTTGTCATCCCAGTTCGTGATTTGCGCCATACATTAATCGAATATGTGAACGAATAAATGCGTATCCTTGGTATCGATCCTGGCACTGGTATCTGTGGCTTCGGAGTGATCGAAGGGCGCAAACTCATCGACTGCGGAGTGATTACAACCCCTGCACATACACCGCTCACCGAGCGTCTAGAAGATATTTATAATTCGCTACATGAGATTATTAAAACCGACGAACCCAACGTAATGGCCATCGAAAAACTATTTTTCAAACAAAATATCACTACCGGTATTTCTGTAGCCGAAGCCCGCGGGGTATGCCTACTCGTAGCCAAACAATGTCACCTTCCAATCTACGAATATAGCCCCAACCAAATCAAAAAGGCTATTACTGGCTATGGCCAAGCCCATAAACCACAGATGCAAGAAATGGTCCGACTCCACCTTGGGCTAGAGGCTGTGCCAAAACCTGACGATGCTGCTGACGCGCTCGCGGCGGCGATCGTGCATTCTTTTATAGCCAAAACCGACCAATAAATTTACTTCGTCCGTAGCGGGGGCATCGACGTGTACTACGGTTCTGTACGTAGCTTCGGTATTGTTGCTCGCGGTTGGTCTCGTACTGGTGTAGGCTATGCCTCAGCTACCTCAGCTACAGCTTACGGCCTCTACGCAAATGTCTCCGGTGTCTACCCGTCAAACGGCCCGAACTATCGTTACTACGGTTTCCCCGTCCGCTGTTTGGTATACTAAGTATGCGAGTGTGAGTCACATTGACCACATAAGTATACAGCTCTACTAAGTAGAGTATAAGAGTATAATATAGTTAATCTTTTTAGGACAACCGCCCTCTTGACTAGGTCTAAAAGTTGTGCGAGAATGGAATTATTAGTTTGTTGATTACTTGCGCTTTCTAGCGCGAGTAATTTTTAGCTTTATAATTGTGAGGCTAAAATAAAAGATCCAAAAGTCGAATTCTATCATCATACAAACTCTTCCTCCCTTCCCCTGCATAGTTTGCTAATATTCTTTGTCAAGTTGCGGTTGCCCTACATTGTAGCCTAACACAAACTGAGAGAAATTAACAAGCATAAATGTGATAATTCTGATATATTACGCATCCGTAGTATATTTTGAGTTCTAGACTCCTGCTAGATTAATCTTCTGTATACTATTTCTCAAAGTTATATAAGTAACTAGCTATACCAAACAGCGGACGGGGAAACCGTACCAACGAATGTCGTTAGACGACGGAGTAACACCTGAAGGATTAAAGTCGAGGTAGTAAGCATTAGCTGAGCTAGGCGACGAGTAAGTACTAGCAGTTCGCGACCAACCGTAGCCAACGTAGCCGAAGACCCTCAAAGCGCCGGTACCGAGATCGACGCGCCCGCTACGGACGAAGCCACTCAAGACACATTTTTCATGACTAGGCAAAGAGAAGCAAAAACCATAAAATTTTTCCTCCAAAACCACCATTTTCATGTTATGATGGTAGTAACACGAAGGAGGTTTATGAATAAAAAACTATTTTTGGTTGCTATTGCCAGTCTTAGCATTACATTCAGTGGGCTAAACTCTCTTCCTGCATCTGCAGAAGACATTGAGCCTCGCACGGTACCAAATTACGACAATTCAATCGAAACAACATCCGACGAAGAAATCCCTGCAAACTGCTTAGGCAGTGATTCCGAAATCCCCAATAATTGCACCGAGCTAAGTGACCAAGAGATAGAAGACGGCACTTCTGATGAACCTTTAGTAGTTTGTGCAGACAAAAACGAACCCGGTTGCGAACCGGAGTCTGATGTTGCCGAAGAAACGGAAGACGACCCTGAAGCTGATGCAGCTGAGCCTATGCTATGGCCCATGATCGTCTCGCTAGCAGCACTTGGTCTGGCAGCGGTCATGATTATCGTTCTTAACCTCACAGGACCAAAAATCAAGTGATTGCTCATCTCCAAGGTACTATTACCGAAAAACTTCCTGCCTCAGTCATTATTGATGTCAATGGGGTTGGCTATGAATTAATGATATCGGCCCAAGATGCCGAAAACACTCACCTTCACGACCAAATCAAATTCTATACCTATCATGCCGTCCGCGATACTTCAGAAGAGCTATACGGTTTTTCCAGCCTCGCCGCTAAACGCATGTTCGAAATGCTCATTTCTGTCAATGGCATTGGTCCAAAAGCCGCGATTGCCATTCTTAGCCTTGGCAGTGCCGAAGAAGTACGTAATGCTATCGCCAATGCTGACGCAGGTTTTGTCGCCAAAGCTAGTGGAGTAGGGAAGAAGTCCGCCGAAAGAGTCATTCTAGAACTCCGAGATAAAGTCGGTGAACCTAGTCACTATGGTGCTACAGTCACACAGTTTACCAGCCCAGCAAGCCTACCCCCTCATGACGAAGCTTTGGACGCACTCATTGCCCTCGGCTTTCCACTTAAAGAGGCCAGTTCCGCTCTAGCAGAGGTCGACCCTAGTCTTTCCGTAGAAGAACGCATTAGACTGGCCCTGAAAGCCCGCTAACCACAATTATTCCAAAATCTCAGACATTATGCCTTTTCAAATCAGAAAAAGTATGCTAAAATAAAGAGCAGTTGTAATATAAAAGGTTTAATTATGAGTTCAATAGATATCAAGAAAATTGGCGACGCACAGAAAAAAGCCGCTGTAGTCGATGTCCGCTCTGGCGACACCGTACGGGTTACTCAAAAAATTAAAGAAGGCGAAAAATTCCGCTCTCAGGTCTTTGAAGGAGTCGTGATTCGTACTGATCGCAAAGATTCGCACACCGCCCGTATTACCGTGCGCAAAGTCACCTCTGGTGTAGGTGTAGAAAAATCCTTCCTAATTCATAGTCCATTAGTAGAAAAAATTGAGATCGTCCATCGCGCTAAGGTGCGCCGCAAAAACTTAAGCTTCTTGCGTGAAAGGTCCGGCAAGTCAGCTAGATTAACCAACAAGGCCTTTGACCGTAATGCCGTTAATAATGTTGAGGCTGCCGAAGAAGTACTAGAAGCCGAGGTCAATGATCCGGAAACCCAAGCCGAAAAGGTTAACCCCAAAGGTGCTGGTGAACCAGAAGAATAAAATTTGCGTCAGCCGTGATTTTGGGTATTGATGAAGTTGGACGTGGTCCCTGGGCGGGGCCACTTGTCGTAGGTGCAGTAATAATGGATGAAGAAGCTAAACAGCCTGCTTCCATAGCACCCGCCAGTGCAGCCGCAGATATTTCTTATCTCTGGGATCATCTAACCGATTCCAAAAAGCTCACACCCAAGACCCGTAACGAGCTCAATCAGCTCATTCTTAAATACAGCCCGGCTTATGGCCTAGGCTGGGTAACCGCGCCGGAATTAGATCAATATGGCCTAGCCAGAAGCCTCATGATCGCCACTCGCCGCGCCGTCAAACAAGTACTCGCAGGCAAAACAAAATTTGAGCGCATTGTCATTGATGGTACGGTGAATTTTCTCAAAAATACTCCACTTGAAGACCGAGTTACCACCCTCAAAAAGGCCGATCTCACCGTCAAAGCCGTGTCAGCCGCCTCCATCATCGCCAAAGTCGCCCGAGACGACTATATGACCCAGATTGCTACCCAATATCCCGTTTACGGCTTCGAAAAACATGTCGGCTATGGCACAGCCCTGCACCACGAAAACCTGCAAAAACATGGTATTTGCCCCGAACATCGCCAAAGCTTTCGCCCAGTTAAAGAAATCATGGCCCAATTTCCCGCAAATGGCCCAAATACCCCTCTCAGAGGCGATTTAAGCACAAGTTCTATCAAAGAGCCATCCACCAGCCAAAAAGGCCAAACAGCGGAACTCGCGGTTGCTAGCTACCTCAGGGAGCAAAACCACCGAATTTTAGCGCACGACTTTAAGTCTAAAACCTACGAAATTGACCTAATTTCTACCAAAAATCAACAAATTTTCTTCACCGAAGTCAAATATAGCCAAGAAATCGTGCGCGAGGGTACAGCACTAGTACGCATTACACCCCAAAAGCTTCAGCAAATGCGCTTTGCTGCCCAGGCTTTTCTCGCTCAACACTCCGAATTGCAGAAGTTTCAGCCGATTTTAGCTGCTGCCGCGGTTCATGGTCAGGATTATAAGGTGGAAAATTGGCTACCACTTATTGATTAAACCCTGGTGCTTTTTCATAAAAACAGCTTACTCACAAACAAGTCTTACCACTACTTCGTCCGTAGCGGAACCGTTTTCTTGGACCATGGTTCTTTAAGAAACTTTGGTAGACATGGCTTTGGTTGGTCACGAACTGCTACTGCGTATGGCTTTTCCGGTAATGCTAATAGCCCAGGCTTACATTATAATACCAATAATAGTTATCCATCATACGTTGTTGCGCGTTGGCATGCTTTCCCCGTCCGCTGTTTGGTATACTAGTCAAGCATGATAAAATTAATTAGTAAGCCTGAGCGCTTATGAGACCCAAAGGGGCTATTTTGAGGTTTTGGCTCCAGCTCCCGGCGGTTCTCCATGACAAAAGATCGTGAAGTTGCCCTCTAGAAGATCCAAGAGGACTTACGAGGCTAGCAGCTCATTATAGCCAAGGCTTTAATGATTAAAGTCAACTTCTATACCTGCGACCATGTATACTGGGTTCTGCTTCGAGGTGTATTCTTCTCCGGTTATTGCTTTACCCACCCGCAGGCACCCGTTCTGGCACAGACTTCGTCCGTAGCGGGAACGTCAATCTCAATACCGGCGCTTTGAGGAACTTCGGCATCAATGGCAACGGTTGGTCTCGTATTGCTACTGTTTACGGGGCTGGCACCTGGGATGCTAAAGCTTTCAACCTCAACTTCAATGCCTCAGGTGTTAACCCGTCCAATAACAATGTTCGTTGGAACGGTTTCCCCGTCCGCTTATTTTATCGCGGTTCGGTGCCGATCTTTTCTGCTCCGCACCCCAGGGCGCGGAGCTTAGCCTTACTTCGAAACGTTAAACTTAAACTCCACAATATCCCCCTCTTGCATCACATATCCCTTACCCTCAGTACGCAATTTACCCGCTGCTTTTACCGCCTGTTCACTACCTAATTCCTGCAAATCCACATACTTCATCACATCAGCCGCAATAAAACCGCGCTGGAAATCGGTATGAATCGTCCCAGCCGCTTCCGGAGCCGTCGCACCCTGCTTAATGGTCCATGCTCGCACTTCTTTCTTGCCAGCCGTGAGGAAACTCTGCAAACCTAGAGTTTGATAAGCTGCCCGCACTAGCTCGCCCAAAGCATCCTCCTCGATACCATATTCTTGCAAGAATTCCTTGCGCTCAGCTGGACTCATACCAGACATTTCTTCTTCCAGCTTGGCATTCACAAACACTGCCTGGCTAGGCGCCACCATCTCAGTCAGCCTAGCTCGCAACTCTTGATCAGTTAAACCTTTTTCATCTACATTAAACATATAAATCACCGGCTTCTCGGTCAAATAGGGAATCATTGCGTTTGTATCATCTTTACCTGCGTTCTTTTTGCGCTTCGCCTCGGCCTTCTCCCGAGTTTCCAGATCAGCTAATTCCAGCTCGGTCTGAATGATCTCAATATCATGCTGCGGATCTTTTGAACCCTCCGCCCGAATCACTTCGCCATCTTCAAACACCCGTACCACATGACAAATCACCTGACATTCCCGAATATGTGCCAGAAACTTATTGCCTAGACCCTCACCTTTCGAAGCTCCCTCCACCAATCCAGCAATATCCACAAATTCTACCGTCGCTGGCACTACCTTCTCCGTATCATACATCTTAGCCAGAACCTCCAAACGTTCATCTGGCACCGATACAATCCCCACATTCGGCTCAATCGTAGCAAACGGATAATTCGCTGCCAGCGCACCCGCATTTGTCAAAGCATTAAACAGAGTCGACTTGCCCACGTTCGGTAAACCCACAATTCCAATCTTTAAATTCAAAACCAACCTCTTTTCCAATAAATAAAACTATTTCTTTTTATTCTACCACATTTTCACTATCCGCTATAACCGTTCTCAATAAAAATATCCCCAGCACACAACTACTGGAGATATTTATCCTCTCAGCGGTTAATTATGACGATAAATATAAGCCACTTTTAGCAATTTCTCTTTGATCTCGGCTACTACCTGACTTCCGCCTCCGACACATTGCCCCGCATTTTATTCCATGTACCATCATCATCAAAATCATAGCCCACGACATAGCTATACTCATTAGTCCAAGCCATATAATTTAAAGCGATTTTATTAAACTTCTTACGTTTCAGACTGACATAGCGCGGCACTCCCGGATGATTATTATCATAAATCTCCAGCTTGAATAGATCCGCATCCTCCAAATCCTGAATCAATCTTACCGCATTCGTCGCATGGCCACCACCCATCTCTTTAGAAGAAAACTCAAATACCACCGGCACTCCCGACTGCAAATTCGTAACCAGGGAATTATAAGCTTTATCCGGATCCGCATCAAAACTATAGCTCTTTTCTTCTAGCTGAATAATGAAAAGTCGCCAAATCGCATCCAGCAAGGCACTCTCTTCCTTCTTGGCGCCCCGAGTCAACTTATCGCTATTAATTTGCAACTGCGCCGACTGATACCTCGAAAAGTCCTCTTCTTTCTCCCGATTGGCCGGCCAATCCTTCAGTGTAAAATCTGCCCCCACCTCTAGCATATCATCATAATAATCCTTTTTGATCATCCAAACATCATCTTCTACCCGATCACGATAATCATCGGGTAGATCCTCCTGCAACATCAACACTAATCCTGGACTAGTGAACTTAAAGTCATACAAATTCCCCTCACCCATGAAATACGTCTCACTAAGATCGTAGCTATTTGCTGACAGCTTCACTTTGCCACCCTCCGCCAACATAAATTTGGAATTTGTGCGCTCGGGCAACTCCACCGGAAGCTTACCCATATAACGCAACATCGCAAACGTCGCCATACCATAGCAATGTCCAGCCGTAGACTTATTACTAGTGAAGTTCGCAAACGAGAACCCATCGCGATTCGTGATAAAGCCGCTATCTGCCACAATCATCCCATCGACTTCACCATCGCCATCTGTATCTACGTAATTATAATTGATATTCGCTCCGATCAGATTGTAAATTTCATCCAGCGCCGCCGAATCGCTCGCACTATAATAATCACAACCCGTACCCTCAGCAATCGTATCCAGAATTTCGGCATCCGTCTCACTGCCCAGACCAATCACACAAACTTTCACGTTCAGCTTCTCAGCTCGCTGAATGATCTCCTCCTGCTGCTCAGCCAAAGTCTCTGACGTATCTTTACCATCGGTCAACAAAATCATATAATGCGCATTCTGATCATCGCTAAACTCCGCAATTCCGGCTTCTAGCGCCCGAGTAATATCCGTCCCATCCGCCTCAACCGTCCAGTTCGTATTCATACCGTCCACCGCTTTCTTGGCTTTTTCATAGTCCGAACTAAACTTTAGCAGATTACTATAATCACCCAAAAATTCACTCACCCCAAACCGATAATTACCCTCCAGCCGATCAATCAGGCGGTTCGTCAATGTTAAACGTTTGAACTCCGTATCATTACCCACTGCACCAGTCGCCTCATAGCCCGCCGCTTCCATTTGCTCATTGCTATACATCGAGACTGAATTATCAATCACGAACATCACATCCGTCTTCGCATCCACCAGTACCGCCGCTCGATCACCCACTACGTAACGCGAGAAATGTGTCAGCTGCGCCGTCAAAGTTTGCTCTGCTAAATTCACTTCTGTCGGTACCAGCTCTAATTGATTAGTCTGCTCATCAAAATAATACAACGTTAGCCGCCCCGCATCCAGATTTTTTGCCGCTAGCTCTTGAGGATCATATTTAACCTTTACCGTCGCCCGTTCCAGTTCGCCTCGAGTACTAAAATTATAAACCTCACCCAACAATCCCGGAGTATTAGCAAAAGTCGGATTCTCGTAGACGTCAATCGTTGTGCTGGCAAGATTACCCCGTCCTGTCAGCTCCAGCTCTACCCCTGCCATACTATTATTGGTAGCAAACTGCAGCTGCCGCTCGCTATCTTGTACTCCATCCTGCAATGAATCAGCTAGGAGCGGATTCAGACCCAAATCCAGCTCATCACCATCCAGCAAACTATCACCATCCGTATCTGCTTTCAAAGGATCAGTCTTACTAACATTTACTTCGTAACCGTCCGGCAAACCATCCAGGTCAGTATCAGCATGGTACGGATCCGTACCTAATTCTCGCTCTGTAGCATTATTCAGTCCGTCACCATCCGGATCAGACTCGTCCGCCTCATCTTCTGAAGATAACTCTAGCCCAGCTAATACACCCAACTTTTCTGGAGCCGCAATTGTCTTATAATGCTCCAGCCGCTCACTCTGTACCTGCTCCTGCGTAGCATGCAGGCGATCGCAAGTCATCAGCCACACTACCAAAATCATCACCGCGGCAATCGCCACCACCCCCACATTCCGCAGCCACACATAACCTAACTCCATAGAGGCATGCTTTCTAAGTTTACTCTTCGAATGTGCCATTGCAGTAGCGGCTGCATCCCGATTCTGACCGTTCACTAGTCTTCTATCGTTCATTTTCTCAGTATAACACAAGCTCTTTCCACCGTCGAGCTTCTGAAGTTACAATACAAGTCGAAGACTTATGCTAAAATATAACTATGATAGGTATTGCGATTGTAGTTGTATTTGCTTTTTACCTTAGTTTTTTGTGGCCAATTTTTCGTTCTCGTCATGCCGAAACTCCCCGCAGTGCGCGTTACGACATGCAAATGAAAAAACTCTGGAGTGCCGCCCAGACCTCCATGCGCGATCATAAACCTCTCCGCGCCGAAAAAGCCCTCCTCACCATCCTCAAATTTGACGAAAAAAATGCCGCCGCCTATAACCGTCTGGGGATTCTCTATGCCAAGGAGCAGAAATTCGATGAAGCCATTGAATGCTTCGAGATTGCCCAATCACTCGATAATAACCCATCTTCACTACACAACGTGGGGCTGATTTATCTTGAAACCGGCGCCTACGAAAAAGCCGTCATGGCTTTCGAGCAAGCTATTAACCTTGAAAATGACATTCCAGCCCGATTCATTGCTCTAGCCAAAGCTCACGAGCGCCTGGGTCAGACCAAAGCCGCCATTGAGGCTCTCGAAAATGCTTATGCCCTTGATCATAGCACTAATACTTTGCGCCAAATCCTCGCAATTTACGAAATGACCGGCGACACCGAAGCCCTAGCCGCTACTACTGCGCGCATTGAAGCCCAAATGGCCGCTGATGCCAAAGCTAAAGCCGCCAAAAACCGTACTCGCAGCACCAAACGTACCGCCCGCCCCACTACCAAAATGCCCAGCGCTCGCGGTACCAAAGTTACTCGCCCTGCAACGCATGCTAATACCGTCGCCCGCACTACCCGCATTACCGCTGGAACACGAGCGACAACTACCCCAAGCCGTGCTGCGAAACCTGCAAGTGTCCCCAAACCACGCAGTACAGGCACCAGACGCAAACAAATTTAAGCTTAGTACCTCAGACTCTATTGACTTTTATAAAAATGTGTACTATAATGAAGAGATAGGACTAGTTTTTGCCGGTTGGCGGTGCTTTTTTATTGTGCCACAACCTCAAAATTAGCCAGAACCTTGCCAACCCAGCTCATTTTTAGGAGGATATTACAATGGATATCAGAAAATTTCTACTCACATCAGAAGGGAAACTCGTGATCACAAACGTTGGAGATTATACCAAAGATCCAACTCATGACGAAGTTTCACGAGCTCCAGGACTCACCATCAGCAACATATACGGGCCTTCCAGCAGGGATTCGCGTTACGGCACAGCAGTGCATACTTTGCAACAGTTCATCGAGAATGCAACTTGCGTCGAGCGCAGAACTCTCAGTTTCCCCAGTGATACTGATCATATGTTCGAGCTAAAATGCAACATACTCTCAGCCGCCCCCAGTTACAAAATCTGGAAGGCAGAATTGAATGATGATGGCATTCTACTATCTTTCATTGATGTTGCTCATGTTCCCAACGATTGCCCACCCAACACCGTCGGCCAAGCCCTGATTCGCACTCCGTATATTAACTTCGACATTACCGTCGACGGCTACGGAAACTATCCCGGCATGAGATATTGCTGCTTCATGATGACCGACGAGTCCTACCCCGAAATCAAGCAGCGCAAACTCCAGGCTTATACGGTGCAACTTTCAGAAGAAAATGTGCCAATTTATACCCAGTGCGGCTCAATTGACTTTTACAAAAACCTGCAGAATGAATCAGTCTTAAATATCTCATCTAAATAAAGCATCATGAGCTCATAATGGTCCTTGCTAGCAAGGACCATTTTTTACCACAAAAAATGGAGCCGTGTGTCGGCTCTGCCCCGACGACCTGCCGCTTACAAGGCGGCTGCTCTACTAACTGAGCTAACACGGCTTACCTTTTCATCATATCAAATATTGCCAAATTCTGCAAGATTTGCTACAATGGAAATAACCCATCAAGGGAACCTGCTGGAATCGTCTAGTGGCAATGACAAGAGACTGTAAATCTCTCGGCTTCGGCCTTCGTAGGTTCGAGTCCTACTTCCAGCACCATAGAAAATATCTTTGACCTTATGTCAAGGATATTTTCTATGCTAGAGTGTGAAGCAAAACCGTCAGGAGAGATATATTATTAACCATAAAAACTCCGTTTGCTTTGAATTTATTATCCATCCAGTGCGAAGCACTAACGGCACATCATCCAACTAGTATACCAAACAGCGGACGGGGAGACCGAACAAACGATCCCATGGGCCGTGGGACGGGCGAGATACAGACGAATTAAACTCAAACCAGTAAGAGTAAGCCGAGGTAGCAGAGGAGTAAGCTACAGCACTGCGTGACCAATCGTAGCCAATGTCGCCCAAGTACCACAGTAAGCCGTGGTACAAGTTGACACCACCGCTACGGACGAAGTTTACGTAACGTTTTATAGTCCCCAAAGTATGCTATAATAAAACAAATATCGGAGGCACGCATGAAATCAAAAAACATCATTTTTACAGTCATTATAGCCCTAGTTACCCTCATTTTAGGCGGCATAGGCGGATTTTTGCTCGCCCGCTCTACTAACAATGTTCAAACCGAGACCCAACTAGCAACTTTGCCTGCCCCCGAGCTTGCCGAGGGTATCCGTGGCAGTCAATTTGGTATCGACAAAAACATCAATGAAGCGACTATCGATGATTACCTTAATCGTCCTGATTCGGTTTATCGCGATATGCGCATGCTCAAAGACCCCGGCAATTATGAAGCCATTGGCGGCGACTCTTATCTTTCAGGCTTCGTTCGTGGTTTCGAAGTCGTGCCCTATCCTTACCTCGTCAATGTCACTGGTTTACCGGAGGAAGTGGGCCAAACTTACACGGGCAAAACTCTTTTTGTAAAAGACAAAGACGACCATTATACCGCCAATTATCAGGAATCGCTTGACATCCTTGAGGAGCTCTTTCCCAAAGATAAGAATATCTTCCTGATGTGTGGCGGAGGCGGCTATGCTGGCATGACTAAAGACCTACTTGTTAAGCTTGGCTGGAATGCTAACAAAATCTATAATGTAGGAGCATATTGGTCATACAAAGGCAATAATAATGTCGAGGTTAAGCGCATGAATGGTGATAAAGTTAGCTATGATTTTTGGAAAATACCCTATCATGATATTGATTTTAAAACTCTGCACGAGGTTAAACAAGAATGAAAAAGAGATTCCTGGTCTTCTTAATACCAATAATAGTATTAATTATAATACTTGAGCTTTTCGTCTTCTCAGGTATTGGCAGTCGAAAATTTTATCTTGAAGATAGCTATTATGGTCAAGCCGGGTTTACAGAAATTGGTGCCAGCGAACTAGACCAACTCATCACCGACCAAAAATCCTTTGTTTTGTTTATCTATCAGCCTGCTTGTGTAACTTCGGCTGATTTTGAAGAAATTCTAACAGCCGCAACTCAGGAAAAATCCCTCACTGTTTACAAAATCGCCTTCTCTAAGCTTGCGCAAACTACGATCGGCGATCGTATACCATATTATCCTTCCTTCGCAATTTTTAAGAAGGGAAAACTTGTTGACTTTCTCCAGTCTGACCAAGATGAAGATACAGCAAAATACCAAAACAAAGCTGATTTCTTAGACTGGCTTACGAGCTACGTAGCCATTAAGACAACTAGTGGCTCCAATCAAACTGATATTAACTCTGGCTCAGAAGAATCTGAAACTTCACATACTACTGCCGACCTCAGCCATATCACTAAAGAACCTGGCAAAGTCAACATTTATTTCTTTTGGGGTAATGGTTGTCCACACTGTGCCGAAGAAAACAAGTTCTTCCAAGAAATCGAATCAGAATACGGCAAATACTACAATCTCTACCGTTTTGAGACTTGGTACAACGATGATAATGCCGAGCTAATGAAGACCTTCGCAACCGCTATGGGCGATAAAACTAAAGGTGTACCATATACGGTCATTGGCGATCAAGGTTTTATCGGTTTTCCAGAAGAATATAAGAATCAAATAAAAGAAGCAATCAAAAAATCTGCCTCTACTGATTATGATATTTATTTTGATAAAATAAAATCCGAACTAGAGACCACCAAAAAAGCATCTTAGTTTTATACTAATTATGCTATAATACAAACAAAAGATGAACCAGAAAAAGCATAATCATAAGATCACTGATCATAATACAGAATTAGAGAACCGCATTCTAAACTATATCCTGCTTTTCATGACCTGCGCCTTCTTGGGCTGGATCTGGGAAGTAATGTTACATCTCATCCAACACGGACAATTCGTCAATCGTGGGGTTCTGCATGGTCCATGGCTACCAATTTATGGTTTTGGTGGGCTCGGCATTGTTTTGCTCTTAGAGCGCTTCAAGAAGCATCCCCTGCTAGTCTTCATAGCAGGGGCGATTGGTTGTGGCCTGATGGAATACCTGACTGGCTGGTATCTAGAAACATTTAAGCATCTGAAATGGTGGGATTATGGCGATGCTTTCCTTAGTATTAATGGGCGAATCTGCTTTTTAAGTGTGACATGCTTCGGATTGTGTGCTTTAGCTATTATATATTATCTGTATCCGTTGCTAACTAGAGTCTATAATTACCTAAAGCTGCGTCCGAAAAAAATTCTCTGCTTTGCCTTAACCTTATTCTTTTTAGCTGACTTTGTATATTCTTCCGATTGCCCTAATATTGGAGAGGGAATTACGGATAATCTTAGCTACTATAGTAATTACAAGTCAGAAGAGATTACTTAGTTAGCTTTTACCTGTTTACAGCTAGAAAATTTTGTGATAAAATAAGAAGCATTATGGCAAAGAACAAGAATACGAAACGCAAGCTAGTGGGCTTGGTTTCTGAAGGATCCGGTGTCCGTGCGTATTATACTAAAAAGAATACCATGAATACACCAGATAAACTCACCCTGCGGAAATATGACCCAGTTCTGCGCAAACACGTAGTCTTCGTTGAGACTAAAAAGAACCTTGGTCGCAATGAAGTCAAAGAAAAGAAGCGCTAAGCCTAGAATGCGCCGAGAAGAAGACCCCGAGACGTATGTCTGCGAGGTCTTCTTGTATTCTTACATAAATAATATCCCATCTCAGCGCATTATTCAATCACAAGTTTCTTAATCACTCGCCTAATTGAATGTTTGATACCTTTTTTCTGCTCGCCAACCGTCTCACCTTCCTTAGCTCCAGCCCAACCCATCATCTCATCCACATCATCCATGCCACGTTCTGCTACCACTTCTCTGTCATCTTCACCATCGCTCACAGCAATCATACGCGCCGTCTTCACCATGGCCCTACTATCAGCCTTTGTCATCGGCTCCGCCACTGGACTCTTCCGTAACTGCCCCATACTAGGCAACCTATGCACTTCTACTGCTCCTTCATGCGCGGAACCATCTGGAGCCTCATGCACCGCACTGCTACTTGGTCCTGTTTGCCTTTTTCCACCAAAATGTATTACTACAGTATCATCGCCTGCACTATCCGCAGTCCTATTCTCGACCTCATCCATCTGCACCACTGGCCGAACCTTCTCAACATCACCGCGATCACGTCGCTTAGTAAAAGTCCGCGAAATCTCCACTGCCTGTTGTTTTTTAATTGCCTCCGCCCGCGTTTTCAGATCCCGCAAAATCTCCCGATAATTATCTAGGGTATCCTTCGTCAAATCTCTTTGATAATCCACCGCCAGCAAATGACGATAATCATCAACTAGTTTTTCATCTTCACTAGCCAAAATCTCGCGCCTCAGACCATACAACTCGCGCGCAAATGCCAGTTGTTCCTCTGCGCTCAATCCATCCGGCAGCCGCAAGCCAGGTGTCACCACCAAAGTCATCGCCGCATCCTGTGTCGCCACCTTCGGCTCATTCTCACACTCTCCCACATCCTGCCAGCTAATCGCTTCAGGAACTACCAGCTCAGCCTCTGGAGTCTCTACTACGCAGGCCATTGAAGCCGTAGCAAATTTATTCTTAGGCACATCTAGCCACGATTCAAACAATTCATCAAAGAAAGCCACCACCCCCGCCGCACGCAGTCGCCCAATACAACCAGCATCAAGATACAAATTGACCAAACCGCCACGCAAAAACTCCAGATCCAACTTCTTCCGAAATTTTACCACCGACATCATCATTTTCTTGGTTTGTTTTTCTTTATCAACGACCTGCTCAGCCAAAATCTCCGGACTAGCCGTCATAATCAAATCCGACAACTTCGTATTACAAAACAGCACCCGCAAATACTCGCAATCTACCGCCTCATAAACTCGGTTAGCACTATGCCAACAGAGAGCTCGTCTAGAATTACCGGCCAACATGCCAGCAAAACCCGCCCCCTCTGCCCACTTTGCCAGTCCGTCATTATAAATAAACTCCGGCATTGCCAAAATCTGCGTCTTAGCACCAAACAACCCTTGAACTTTAGACTGATACTGTTTGACTTGAGAAGATAACTCATTTTTATCATAAAAGAAGGCTAGAGAATGATAATATGGCTCAGCCACTAACTCTACCTGGCCTAAGCTCACTAACTTTTTCAACCGCCGAATCAGCTCCACATCGTAACGTTCCGCTAGTTCAATCCATAGGCCTGACACCACCAGTGAAACCCGAAAATTTTTGTTCTTCTGGGTATTGCGCTCAATCAAAGCGAAAAACGGTTGATAAACTTCACGGTCCAGCTCCTCAAAAGCTGCCTTACTTTCGAAATAAGGCTTGCCATCCTCAAACTTTTGCACCGCAAACGGCTCATGCAACTGAAAACAAAGATGAATTACGCGCATTTAACCTCATTTCTAACCATTACTACTATCATAACACAAAATCCTCCATAGCAAACAAAAATATGCTACAATATAATCAATAGGGGCGTAGTACAACGGTTAGTATAGCGGTCTCCAAAACCGTAGATCATGGTTCGATTCCGTGCGCCCCTGCCATATAAAGACAACACGTTTGATACAAATTTAATTGTAAGAGAACCCCTATTTATAGGGGTTCTCTTATACTCTAACTCTATTTTCTAGAAAATCCTAGGTTATAATCACGAGTATTA
>CANOTH010000014.1 GCA_947570505.1 uncultured Candidatus Saccharibacteria bacterium | reverse complement strand
TAATTTGCCTTTTTTCTTATAAGTTTTGGTAAGTTGTTCTAGTTTAATTGTCATACTATTATTGTATCATGTATTTAAGACAATGGGGGAAATAACCGGACTTTTTTGAGCGATATGATATAATAGATGGAGAAGAAAGTTAACAAGTTGGGAAGACGGCAGAGAAAGATTCTTGGTTAGCATTGATCAGGGTTTGAGGTGAGAGTTTTTCTCTGAGGTTTTCCCAAGAAAGGTTTTGATGGAAATAATAAATCCTAAGGGTAAGCAAACTTTACAAGTAGAGACGGAGCTGTGTGGGTGCAAGTTGACTCTAGAAGTAAACCGTGTGGGTTTTCGCTCGACGGCTTCGGTCTTGGTGACCTATGGCGATACAGTAGTGCTCGGCTCGGTAGTAGTGGGGCAGAAGCCGGTGGTGCAGGATTTCTTCCCACTGTCTATTGATTATGAAGAAAAGTTTTATGCGGCGGGGAAGATTAGTGGCTCGAAGTTTATTAAGCGCGAAGGTAAGCCAGCGGATGAAGCGATTCTTGTGGGGCGCTTGATTGATCGACCAATTCGTCCACTCTTCCCGAAGGGTTACCGCCAAGAAGTGCAAGTGGTGACGACGGTGCTCGCCATGGATCCAGATTTTCGGCCGGATATGGTAGCAATGATTGCTGCGTCAAGTGCTTTGATGCTTTCGGGTACACCGTTTGACGGCCCAGTGGCGGGGCTGCGAATTGGTCGGATTAATGGTGAGTTTAAGGCTTTCTTGACTCCGGAAGAGCGCGAACAAAGTATCATGGACCTTGTGGTAGCTTGTAAAGATGGCAAGGTGATGATGGTCGAGGCGGGTGCCAATGAGGTGCCAGAAGCAATGATTATTGAAGCGATGCATTGGGCGGTGAAGAATGTGCAGCCAGCCCTGGATTTGCAACGTGAACTAGCAGAGAAAGTTGGGGTGGTGCCGCAGAACTATGAATTGGTATTGCCAGATGAGGAAATTCAAGAAAAGGTAGAGACTTGGTATAAAGCTCATGCTGGTGATCAGGTACGAGGTAATGTCTTGGAGCGCCAGGATGTGATTGCACAGTTGAAGGATGAGATGCATGCTGAGCTTGCTCAGGAACTAGGCGAAGGTGAGACGGAAGAAGAGAAGATCGCGGATTATATTGAGCGGATGCAGGGTGAATATGATCAAGCTTTTGACTTAGCAGTACATCATGAGGTGCGACGAGCAATTATTGAGGACGGAGTGAGGCCGGATGGGCGGAAATTGACTGAGGTGCGGCCTTTGTCTAGCCAAGTGGGAATTTTGCCACGGGTGCATGGGTCGAGCTTGTTTACGCGCGGTCTAACGCAAGCTCTCAATGTGGTGACTTTGGCGCCGCTGAGCTTTGCTCAAGTGGTGGATACGATGGAAGTGACGGATGGCAAGCGCCGCTATATGCACCATTATAATGCTCCGAGTTACACGGTGGGTGAAGTTGGGCGGATTGGTTCTCCAGGACGTCGAGAGATTGGCCACGGGTATTTGGCAGAGAGGGCTCTAGCGCCAATGTTGCCAAGTGAAGAGGATTTCCCTTATGCAATTCGCAGTGTGACTGAGATTATGTCACAGAATGGTTCGACTTCGATGGCGGCAACTTGTTCAAGCTGTATGGCACTGATGGACGCAGGTGTGCCTTTGAAGCGACCAGTCAGCGGTGTAGCAATGGGCTTGATGGTGGATGTACCGATGGGTCAAGAAATTACTGATGAAGATATTGATAAAGCTTATGTCTTGACGGATTTGATGGATGCGGAAGATTTTGCTGGAGATATGGACTTCAAGGTGACCGGTACGACCGAAGGAGTGACGGCACTACAGATGGACATGAAGGTGCATGGTTTGCCGGTCGGAATTCTGGAGAAGGCGATCGCACAGAGCCACGATGGTCGGATGTTTATCTTGGAACATATGCTGAGTGTGATTCCGGAGCCAAGGAAAGAGCTATCAAAATATGCTCCGAGGATTGAAAAAATCATGGTGAATCCAGATAAGATTGGTGCGATTATTGGCAAGGGTGGCGAGATGATCAACAAGATCACATCAGAGACGGGTGCTTTAGTGGATATTGATGATTCGGGCCTAGTGACGGTGTCTGGTAATGAGGCTGAGAGTATTGATGCGGCCGTGAATTGGATTAAAGGTCTAGTGGAAGAGCCAGAAGTTGGTAAAGTCTATGATGGTACGGTGGTGACAATTAAGGATTTTGGGGCTTTTGTGACGATTTTACCGGGGATTGACGGTATGCTACATGTATCACAGATTAGCGATAAGAGAATTGCGAATGTGAGTGATGTGCTAAAGGTAGGTCAGAAGGTTAGAGTGAAGCTTGTGGCGATTGATGATAAGGGTAGATTATCGCTGACGATGCGCGGGGTGGAGCAGTAGCGAGTTCGCTGTTTCGTAATACCATTTGCAATATAGTATAGTACTAAAGCTAAAACTCTTGCAGGCATAGACACGGTGTTCTCGCAGCCCGCCGTCGCGGGTGTGAGCCACCTCTCCCTCGCTCGTGGCGCTGCGGATGGTCTACACCTGCAAGAGTTTTAGCTCCATCATTCTCGTAACTAGTATCCCAAACAGCGGACGGAGAAACCGAATTGCCGGAGATTATTAAACGATGTAGAAATATTTACGTCATGGAAATCTAATGCATATGATCTAGCATCCGAATTGATGTGGTAATATGTTGTGATGTTAGACCAATTAATTCCAGCAAGACCTACTGCCTCTATAGAACTATGTCTCAAGCCAACGTGCCCGCTACGGACGTTAATTAAGCTAAAAAACATCACTTTTGCCTCTGTTATTTTCAGGTTGAACTTGTAACTACGTTACAAGTTGGTTAGATTTTCTTGACGAATTGTCGGAAATCTCATCTAATCTGTGTTAGCTTGGGGCATTGAATTTTAAGATGAGCCGTGTATAATATAAGATATGGCGAATAGGAGGTCGACGTCAAGCAAAAAGACGTCTAGTAAACGTAAGAATAGTGCTAAAAGTAGCAAGGCGCGAGCGAAAGAGGTTGCACCAGAGCATGAGTTGCCGGGTGGATTCTGGCGGCAGATTAAAGCAGTCTTGATGCTGGTCTTAGCGGTAATATTGATTTTTGCCTGGTTGGGTGATGGTGGCCCGGTTCTGAATGCTGCGACGGATTGGTTGATGAAAGCGATTGGTTATGCTGAATATGCTATTCCGGTATTATTAGTATGGTTGGCGGTGAAGATTTTTCGTAGTGAGGATAATCGTTTGCCGGTGGTGATGTGGATTACGTCTCTGCTGATGATTGTTTGGGTGTCGGGGCTGGCGGGGTTACCGACCATTGGGCAGCCAGAGCCGACCGGTGGTTATTTGGGGGAGTGGCTGAATGGAATGATGACGCAGATTGTGAACCCGGGTGTGGCAGTGTTTGTTTATATAGTTTTGATGTTTGTAACAGCAATTTTTGTTTTGCAGACGAATCCGATGACAGTTTTTCGGGCGGTTTTTGGGATTTTCCGTACTGGCGAGAAAGAAGACAAACATAATGCTCGGGTGGCGCGGCGCGCAGAAAAGGGCGAGGTGGCAGATGACAATGATGTTGATATTAAGGTGAATTCTGGTGTGGCGGTAGATGATACTCCGGCTGTGGCTGCCAAGCCGATGCGAGCGAAGTTGGGCAAACCGGGTAAGCTGGGCAAAGTTGATAAGTCTGAGGCGAAGGTGGTCGCAGCTCCGGAGCCGGATCGGGCTCTCGTGGCAGTGAGTGATCCAGATTGGCAGATGCCACCATTGAATTTGTTAGAGAAGAAGCAATCTCCAGCAAATCCAGGAGACATTCGGCAGAATGCACAGATTATTAAGACGACTTTAGCGGAGTTTGGCATTGATGTAGAGATGGAAGATGCTAATGTGGGTCCGAGGGTAACTCAATACACAATGCGTCCGCCACAGGGAGTGAATTTGTCGAAGATTTTGGCGCGAGATAAGGAGTTGGCACTGAATTTGGCCGTGGATAAGATCAGGATTGAGGCACCGATTCCAGGTACGAGGTCGGTGGGGGTGGAAATTCCTAACTCCAAGTCGGCTGATGTAAGGTTGAGGGGTGTGATTGAGAGTGCAGAATGGAAGAAGGCGGCTGATCCATTAACGTTTGCCGTGGGTAAGGATATCTCTGGTAAAGCGGTGGTAGGGAATTTGGCGAAGATGCCGCACCTTTTGATCGCTGGTACGACTGGTTCTGGTAAGTCAGTGATGACGAATACTTTAATTTCTAGTTTGTTGTACCGTAATGCTCCGAGTGATATGAAGTTGATTATTGTGGATCCAAAGCAGGTGGAAATGGCGCAATATGATGGTATCCCACACTTGTTGACTCCAATTATTACGCAGGTAGATAAGGCACTCTCCGCGATGAAATGGGCGGTGAATGAGATGGAAAAGCGCTATACCTTGATGGCGCAGGAACGAGTGAAGAATATCGTCGATTATAATGCGAAGATGGCAAAGAAAGCGACAGATGAGGCGGGTAAGCCGGAAGGTGAGGGAAATTCGAAGAGTGAGCAAATGCCCTATATTGTGATTATTATTGATGAGATGGCGGATTTGATGATGATGGCTGGTAAAGATCTGGAGATGTTGATTGTGCGGATCGCTCAGAAAGGTCGTGCGGCGGGCATTCATTTGGTACTCGCGACGCAGCGGCCAGAGGTAAAGGTAATTACGGGTCTGATTAAGGCTAATATTCCAGGTAGAATTGCTTTTGCGGTAGGAAGTCAAGTAGATTCGCGGATTATGTTAGATATGACCGGGGCAGAGAAGCTACTTGGTAAGGGTGACATGCTGATGCTGACAACAGAAATGATGGGTAAGCCGCGGAGGATTCAGGGCGCTTGGGCTAGTGATGAGGATGTAGCTAAGGTGACTGATTTCTTGCGGGCGCAGCGAGCTCCAGAGTATAATGATGAGATAATTGCTCAGGCGGTACAAATTAAAGGTATGGGACCGTCAGATGGTGGAGCGATAGGCGATTTAGGTCGGAGGTATGATCCTAATGATCCGGTGGTGCGTAAGGCGATTGAGATTACTTTGAAGAATGGTAAGTTTTCGACAGCGAGTTTGCAGACTTGGCTGGGTAAAGGTCACGGGTTTGTGTCAGGTTTGGCAATTTGGCTAGAAGAAATTGGAGCTATTGGGCCGGCTAATGGACATAAGCCACGGGATGTTTTGATTCAATCAATGGACGATTTTGACCAGTTGGCAAATGGCGGTGGGGAATAGACTTGATCGGAAAATTTATATAATTGGAGCACCAAGGTCAGGTAAAAGTACCGTGTTAATGGAGGGCTCATTCATGCAAGTGTGAGATTTAGTGCAGTACATTAGTTAGGAAGATTTGGTGATTTGTTTGGGCTTTGGCGGTAGGGGTTTGGATGAAATCGCAGATGAAGTATTGAGAGTCCAAAAACCAGACGAATATTCTGCGGAATGGTTGGTTGAGCAATTTAAGGGGCATTTTTGTGATTTGGCTGATAATGATTTGGATAATATGATGTTTTGTCGTGAACGAAGATTAAGATATTACGATGTTTTTGGTCGTCATGATGAGGTTTGCAGAGAAGTCTTAGATGTTGTTGGTGACTGGGTTGGCTGTGTGAGGCACTGGAAGGTGGGCAACTAGTATACCAAACAGCGGACGGGGAAACTGTACCAACGAACATCGTTATTGGACGGGTTAACACCTGAGGCATAGAAGTGGAGGCGGTAAGTAATAGCTGAGGTAGGCGACGAGTAAGTAGTAGCAATACGAGACCAACCGTAGCCATCGATGCCGAAGCTCCTCAAAGCGCCGGTATTGAGATAGACGAACCCGCTACGGACGAAGTCGTCAAAGGCAACCTGGAAATAGCAATGATATTTCGGACTGGTTGTTGGGTAAAGAAGTTAATTTTCATCAATCAAAACCTTGATATCGATTAATATTTATCTAGCCCTCGGTGACTCTCTTCTAAATAATCTTAAAGGGCGACTTCACGATCTTTATTAACAAGAGAGCCGCGGGTAGCTGGAGCCTTAACCTCAAAATAGTCCCTCTGGATCTCATAAGCAAGTTTGCTTGCCAATTAATTTTATCATGTGTAACCATTTTTTGGACGTTAGAGTATTCCACGTGTTAACAGGGGCGGTTTCTTTGTAGGATACGTATTGACAAAATCTGTATTCTACGGGCATGTGGGATGGTGTTGACTGGGGTAAGAGGTGTGGTATAATTAGGGGGTATATTAGCTCAGTGAGCAGGTGTGCAGATAAGGATATCTCGGAGCCGTGCTTGCTTTAACCAAAGGAGTTGTAATGAAAAATTACGAACTTACTGTGCTCGTTCATCCTGATTTGGAGATGAATCCAGAGCCAGCCATCACCAAAATTAAAGATTTAGTCGAAAAAAGTGGTGGTAATATTATCAAAGAAGTAAATGACGGCAAGAAACGTTTGGCCTATCCAGTCAAGGGTCAGGATTTTGCGGTTTATTATTACTACGAGGTGGAATTGCCAGCTGAAGCTCCGGCAAAGATTGAATCTGTTTTGAATATCACAGATGAGATTTTGCGTCATTTGCTAGTGACGGTTGATGAGCGCAAACTAAAAGCTGAGGCAAAGCAAGCTGCAAGGGCAGCTCATGATGAGAACTCTGAGTCCGAAGAAAATTCTGCGGCTGAGGAGGAGTAATTATGCGCGGATTTAGCAAAGCGATTATTGCAGGTAATTTAGTACGAGATCCAGAGATGCGTGCTACACCAAGTGGGGCGCAGGTTTGTAGTTTCGCTTTGGCCGTGAACCGAACTTACAAAGATAGTACCGGTAACCAAGTTGATCAGGTATCTTATCTAGATTGTGTGGCTTGGGGAAAATCTGGTGAGACGATTAATCAATATGTTCATAAAGGATCACCACTTTTGGTGTCTGGTCGTTTGGAGCAGAGGAGCTGGGAAGACAAAGCTTCTGGCCAGCGTCGTAGCCGGGCTGAGATTGTAGTGGAAGATTTTTCCTTTATTGGTTCAGGCAATGGCGGTACTGGAGGGGGTTATAGTGGTTCTCGGAGTAGCGATAATGCCGCGCCAGCAGAGCCGGATATGAGCGACGATGTGATCCCGGATGAGATCCCGGAGGATGATCAGATCAATTTGGATGAGATTCCATTCTAACGAGTAGAGAAATAAGGAGAGTTATTAAAATGCGAAAAGTTAAGGTTAACCCAAATTTGTATTTCGACTATCGAGATGTGAAAACGTTGCAACGTTATATTGATCCGTATGGTCGAATTGAGCCGATTTCTAAGACTGGCTTGACGGCCAAGCAACAACGTCAGTTGGCAGTTGCGATTAAGAGAGCTAGGCACCTGGCGTTGTTGCCGTTTGTTGCTAGCAACTAGGGTGGGCTAGCTATCTCGGGCTATTGCGTTGTCAGCGGTTTGCGGTACGCACTCTCCGTACGTATAGTACGGTTCGCTTGCGTTCCGCACCGCTTCCTAGCACTAGCTCCGAGCTAGCTTCGCTCATATAGGGCGGCTTTGAGAGAGTTTTGCTCTTTCTGGGAAACTTTATTATTAAAATTTACGAGGAAAAATAGATGTATGGTCCAACCGATTTAAAGAAGAATGTATTGATTACACTTGATGGACAGCCGTATAAGGTTGTGGAATATTCCCAGAAGGTGATGGGACGAGGTGGCTCAATTGTGAATGTCAAGGTGAAGAACTTGATGACTGGCGCATTGCTGCCAAAGACTTTTAAGGGGCAAGAAAAAATTGAACCGGCAGAGGTGACGACCCGTAAAGTGCAATATTTGTATAAGGACGATGAGAAATTTTATTTCATGGATCCAGAGACGTTTGAGCAATATGAGTTGTCAGCCGATATGGTAGGTGATTCAAAGGATTTCATGCGAGATGGTGATGAAATGGAGATTCAGTTCTACAATGGTACACCGATTAATTTAGTTTTGCCGAAGAATATCTGGCTAAAGGTGACTTATACGGAGAATGCCGTAAAGGGCGATACTACTAGTTCAGTACAGAAAGATGCAACTTTGGAAACTGGAGTAGTGATAAAGGTGCCAGCTTTTATCAAGGAAGGCGATGTGGTCAGTGTGGATACTGATACGTATGCCTACCGCGAACGACAGAAGTAGGGGCTAGTCGTTGGAGCGAGCTACTGCGTTAAGGCCTGCGGCTACTCCCTCACCGTACTAAGAGTACAGCTCGGTCTGTTGCTCGGTCTTGCCTTGTATCTCATCTCCACCGACGTCGCCTCAGAAGTCCGTAAGTACGGTTCGTTTGCGTTACGCACTACTTCCTAGCACTAGCTCCGAGCTAGCTTCGCCCCTAAGTTAGGTTTGCTATTTGAAAAACCTCTAGGGGCTTTTCTGTGTGTCGACTTTGGGTTATGTTTCTTTTAGCCTCTATTCTATTCGATATTAAAAGATACGTGATACTAGTATCCCAAACAGCGGACGGGGAAACCGTAGTAACGAGAATCGTATGATGATGGATTGACCGCTAAATCATTAATTACTAGTCGGAATACATTAGCAGCATGAGTATTGTAAGTTCGAGTTACGGAAGACCAGTAAAAACTGGTGATACCAAGGTTCTGTATAGTGCCGAGATTCATGCGCATAAAGCCGCTACGGACGAAGTCTAAACTAGTATACCAAACAGCGGACGGGGAAACCTTGCCAGCGAGTATAGGTACCGGATGGATCATTACCTGAGCCGGTAAAGACGAGATAATAAGCTTTTGCAGCCCAAGTATTAGTGCCATAGGTAGTAACTATATTGGACCACTTGTAGCCATGAACTCCAGTAAATCTTATAGAACTAAGCCCTAGATCAACATATCCGCTACGGACGAGGAATCATTTGAACTCGTAAACGCGTTACAAGTTCAACCTGAAAATAACAGATATAGAATATGACCAGTTTTTCTTTAATTAAGACTCAATGTACAAAATCTTGGCCTGGAATTCGCTATGATATAATACTAGTATGAACAAGGTTGTTGGTCGGGCGGAGTTGAAGTTAGCGGAGGCGGTGAAGGATTTTCGTTATGATTTTCGGGGGAAGACTGTGCTGGATATTGGTTCGTCTACTGGTGGCTTCACTGAGTTGGCCTTGGAGCAGGGAGCGAAGAGAGTCTATGCCATAGAAAAGGGCACTAATCAAATGGCGAAGCCGCTTAGATATGATCCACGGATTATTTTGATGGAAAAGACGGATATTTTTGAAGTCATGGTGGCAAAGCAGCGACCAGAGATGAGGGGGCATTGGATGGTAGTGGCGGGTCGAGGGGCGGTGCATGAGCTAGAAGGTGAGATTGATACTGTAGTAGCGGATGTGTCGTTTGTGAGTTTGACTAAGGTCTTGAACCACGTTAAGCGCCAGATTGCCAGTAAAAATACTGATTATCTGATAATGCTTAAGCCGCAGTTTGAAGCGCAACCTTGGCAGTTGGTGAATGGGGTGGTGAAGAACGAAAGGATGCGACGGGATATTATGAAGGATTTTGAGCAGTGGTTAGTGCGGAATGGGTTTTTGATTGTGCAGAAGCATGATAATGAGTTGACGGGTAAGAATGGTAATCGAGAGCGGTTCTATTTTTTGCGTTTGGCTCGGGGTAAGTGAAAAAAATTACAAAAATCAGCAGAACTGCTGGGAAGCTAGTATAATAGGGTTATGTTTGATGATGAAGAAAAGACTGGCGAGCGCCTCGGTGAGCGCAGTTCAGAGAAACGCGAGGAGCGGACTGAGTATACTGATCGTTGGGAAACAGCAATGGGTGGTGATGATGTGCCGGAGTTTGCCGGAGAGTGGGGCTATGGTAGTCTGCCCGAGTCGGGCTTGAATGAGACTGAGGCAGCGATTGCAGCGAGCTGGGATGATTTGGCTAAAATTGAACCTTCGGATTTGGAACGGGAGTGGCAAGACGAGAAGGCAGGTACGGATTTTGCGGAGCTGGATCTTGCAGAACGACCGATTAAAGAGGATTTGGAAGATGCAGGGAAGATTACGAGCTATGGTTTTGATACAGCGAGCCGCTTGTATGGTTTGGAGCCAGTGATTGAAGCGATTGTGAAGACGGACGAGACGATTAATAATGCTGAGAATCCGCTAGGTGCGGTCTATCAGACGTTAGAGCCAAAGGCGGAGGAAAGAGCACATCTATATAATGAGATTCAAAAGGATCGAGTGAAGGCCAGCGAATATAATGATCGGCCTGATTTAAATACTAATCATAGCCCACTGGGGTTTAGTCGGTCGGGGAATTTTTATGATAAGACCAAGAAAATTCCGGGTAAGGAGCAAGATTCGGTAGAGGCGATTCGGGCAGTGCGGCGCTTGATGCGGGTTTTAGAGAATGATGAGCGCTTTGATACTTTGCGTGAGCAAGCTGATCAGCGAGAGCAGACATTGATAGAGCATTTGATGGAAGAAGTAGATCGACCTACGATTACTCAGCTGTTGGAAAATATTAATGCGGAGGTAGCCGAGGAAATGGTGGATGATATTTTGGATCAGGCGGAGGAGGCAGCTGATGAGGCAGAGAAGGCTGAGCAGGAAGAGACGGCTGTGACGGTGGAAGATCAAGATGAGACAATCGACGAGACGACTGATGAGGCTTCGGCGGCTTAATTTGAAGCAAAATTTTTCGAAAAAACAGTTGATATTTTATAACTAGGAGCATATAATAATAGCATGAGCTTAATCCATGGTGTGGGCGATTTCTTCGCATTAGATATAGGAACAACGGCAATCCGGCTGGTGCAGCTTTCTGGTGATGCTGGTCACGGCTGGGCATTGCAGAAGTTTGCATATGTGCCAGTTGATCGTAAAATCTTAGAGGACGGTTCGGCGGCTGGTCGTCGACGTTTAGGTGAGACGATTCTGGGGGCAATTAAACAAGCTGGTATTACGACGAAGAATATTGCTGTAGGTATGCCGGCGGGCAAGACTTTCACTGCGATTATTCGAGTAGATAATCGGCCGCAACAAGAATTAATGACTACAGTGCGTTACCAGTTGGACAAATATATCCCGATGTCGCTTGATGAGGCCACAGTGGATTTCGTATCTCTAGGTGTGTCGCCGATTGACCCGTCGAAGGTAGAGGTCTTGATTTCTTCTAGTGCGAACGAGTATGCTGAGGCACGAATGGAAATGATTGAGTCTTATGGCTTGAATGTGATTGCCCAGGAGCCAGAGTCTTTGGCGATGGCGCGAGCCTTGATGCCGGTGGGGGTGCAGGATGCGCGGTTAATTATTGATTTAGGTGAACGTTCTACAGATATTGTAATGATGTACAAGGGTGCGCCAAGATTGGTGCGTTCGGTGCCAGGTGGTTTGACTCAGCTAATTAGAGCGGTGACGACGGCCTTATCAGTAAAGGACGAGCAGGCTCGACAGTTTATTTTGAAGTTCGGTTTGGCTCAAGATAAGGTAGAAGGTCAGGTATTTAGAGCACTGGATTCGACTTTGGAGATGTTTGCGACTGAGCTAGGCAAGTCAATTCGGTTCTTCCAGACTGAGTATATGAATGCTCCGGTGGGGGGAATTATCTTGTCGGGTTTTGCAGGCATGATTCCGTTCATTGCTGAATATATTGAAGCAAAGACTGGTGTACCAACTACGCAGGGGAATCCATGGCAGTTGGTGCGGGTTTCACCGGAACAGCAGCAAGTATTACAACCGGTAGCGAGTGAGTTTGCGGTGGCGATTGGTTTAGCGGAAAGGAATAATGACCGATGAAAGAAGGTGGTTTTAGTAGTTTTTGGAAGAAGATTACGACCAAGCAGCCAAAAGCTAGTGAGAGTTTGGTGACGACTGGCAGTACGACTTATGAGATTAATCTAGTTCCTGAAGTTAAGGTGCAGATGATTAAGGTGCAGAAGTTGCGCAACTTAGTGTTGTTTATTTGTATTGTGGTGGCAGTGGCTTCGGTCAGTGTGGTGGCGATTTTGTTCAGTATCAAGAGTGGTCAGGATATTGCCATGCATAACCAAGACAAGAAATTAGAAACTTTGTCTGTGAAGTTGAATGATTATGGTGAATTAGGAGATTTAACGGCGATTCAAAGTCAGCTGAAGTTACTCTCGGATATTTCTGGGAATAAAGCAGTTTTGTCGCGGGTTTTTGCAGCGCTGAAGGCGATGCTGCCGACGACGGGTGATTTGGTGCAGGTTTCTGAGCTGAGGACGGATTTGACTAGTAGTGTCATTACGTTGGATGCACAGGCAGATGCGAGAGTAGAGCCGCTAATTGATTACCGGGTGTTGGAATCGTTTAAGAAGGGTGTGGGTTTGACGAAATATGATTATGGTCGCTTCGTAGATGTAGAGGGAACAGAGATTCCGAGTTGGTGTATTAGTGAGGCTGATCAGGATGGCAATGCTTACCGGGTTGGCGATAGTTATTATGCTTGGTGGGATTTAGCTTTGGATGGTTGCCAGGCTTTGCCGCAGGGTACTAAGATCGAGGAAGATGATGAGGAAGAGTCTAAAGTAAACTTGTTCTATAATAAGGATGCTGAAGTGGAGACTGTAGAGCAAGAAATTTTAGGGGAGAATTTGCGTGAAGAGGGTGTGCAGTTTAAGGTGAATGAAGCGGGCGAATTCGAAATCTTAGATGATGATATTGAGACTCGTGATCGTGAGGATGGTGTACGGGTTTACGTACGTAAAATACCAGCACGAGTGAAGATTTGGCGCACTCCGCAATTTAATGCTTGGTTCAAGGCTGGTTATATGGAGCTTGGTGGTGAGATTTCTGGTATTGAGCATTTTAATAGTGAATGTACGACTTATAGCGGTGTAACTCTGAGTAATAGTGAGATGGCGAAATGGACTTCTAATAATACTTGTATGTTGGTGCCAGATGGTTTGCGAGTGACTTCGTCTTCGAACGGTCGTGATGATAGTGATAACTTAGTTTTGAAGTTTGATGCACAGCTCACGATTGATTCAGAATTCTTTGCCTTTAGAAATAAACATATGATGGCGATTAGCCCGTCGGGTCAAAATGTGACTGATTCATTCATTCAGATTGGTGGTATGTTCGCTCAGGAAGCTAGAGACTGCGAGCCTGGTGATGCGGAATGTTTGGCTGAATCTTCGTCTAATAATAAGGAAGGGGAATAGTTTATGGCGGAAGCACAAATTGAGACAAACAGTAAGCGCGCCAAGATTTCGCGAGCACAGCAGTTTACCATGTTGGAAGTTTTGGGAGCATCGTTGGTGTTGGGTGCTTGCGTGGTAATCTCGATGTTTTTGATTAAGTATATTAATTTTAATACTAAGGTGATTACGGCCAAGGATCAGGCGATTGCAGATTATGATGCTACGATTCGTAATGTAGGGATTTGTGTTGATACTAATCATAACGATAAGTTGGACAAAGAGGAATTGGAGCGCTGTAATCCTACCACTACATCGTTGGATAGTGTGAGTGGAAGTTTGCGCTATAAGGTTTTGACGGAAATGGCGCAGAATACTGATCTAGAATCGGTGGCTCGGCAGCGCAACGAGAGTTGTTATGAAGATGGCGAGAGGATTGATTTTAATAAATTGTATGAGGAATCAAGTGACGATAAGCAGAAGCAGCAGTATTTGCAAATGTCAAAGATCTGTTCGGCTCTTAGGGTGATTCCAGATGCTTTGCCAGCACAGCAGAATACTGAGGCTTTGATGGCGAGTTTGAATCAGATTTTTATCTTGACTGGTTGGGAGCCAGATCGTTTGGCTCCGCGTGATGATGGCGGTCCGACAGAGGTTGAGGGTTTGGGGGCGATTCCAGTGTCTCTGAGTGTGGAAGGGTCAGATAAGGTCGTTTTGGACACTTTGGATAATATCGAGCATTCGATTCGCGAGTTTGACATTACAACTGCGACGATTGAGTGGACGAGCCAGGGATTGAATTTGGATGCGACTGCCGATGCTTTCTATTTGTTGGAAATGCCGGAGGTAGAGAAGGATATCACGGTAAAAGCAGCTGATGGTAAAAAGGCTAAAAAGAAAAACACAGGGAGTAAGGAATAATGAAGCAGTCTGATATATTTACTTTGGTTTTGATAGCTGGTATTGGTACTTTGGCTTCGTTCTTTGTCTGTAATATGATTTTCAGTGACCCAAACGAGGCATCGGTGACTTTTAAGACTGTGAGTTCGGTAATTGAACCTGACTTAGTGAGTCCGAATGCAGAGATTTTTAACAGTACAGCGATTAATCCAACGATTGAAGTTTATGTTGGTGATTGTGTGGATGCAGATCGGAATGGTATTTTGGATAAGAATGAATTGGCAGCTTGTGGTCGTGTGGATGCTCCGGAGGTGAGTAGTGAGACTCCTCAGGAAGAGCTAGAGAAGTTACGTGATGGCGATGAGTATTGTATTACGATTAGTGTTTCTGAGGAAGAAAAGAAGACCCTCTGTGATGACGAGAAAGTTAAATATATAGATGGTTTGCTAGGTGGAGGCGAACCTAATGAGGAACAACAACCTAACGAAGGATAATTTAAAGTGGCTTTGCTGACGAAGGATGGGCTTGAGCGGGTAATTCAGCTCCTAGTGAATGAGGGATTGGTTGATGCTGCGGCGGTGGCACAGGTGCAGGCTGAGGTGGCTCAGACAAGGCAGCCTCTGATTGCGACTTTGTCCTCAAAAAAGTTGGTCACAAATGAAATGATTGCTCATGCTACGGCGGTCGTGATGGGTGTGCCATATGTGGATTTGAAGAATGTACAGATGGATCAAAACGTCTTAGCGCTTCTGCCATATGATGTAGCAATGCGTTCGATGGTGGTGCCGCTCGGTGAGTCAAATGGCCAGCTGGTAGTAGCGATGTTGGATGTGGGGAACATCCAGTCAGTGGATTATTTGTCCACCTTTACTGGTCGTCCTGTGCGAGCAGTGATGGCGTCGAGTGATGGTATCCAGGCAGTATTGAAGCAATACAAGGGTGACTTCTCCAGTGTGAAACAGGCGGTGAAATCTACCAATGAGGAGATTGCTGCACGACAGTCTAGTAGTAATGTCAAGACAATTACGCAGGATTCGCCGATTTCTAAGGCGCTTACTAGCATTCTGGAATTTGCGGTTAAAAGTAAGGCTTCAGATATTCATATTGAGCCATTAGAGGATGGTTTGGTGATTCGTTGCCGGATTGATGGTGTGCTGCGTAAGGTGATGGAGCTACCAAAGGCAATCGAGCCAGCTTTGGTCTCGAGAATTAAGATTTTGTCGAATTTGAAGATTGATGAACATCGGATTCCGCAGGATGGTCAGTTTGCGGTGCTGGTGGGAGATAAAGAGGTAGATTTGCGTATTGCGATTTCGCCAGTAGTCTGGGGTGAACAAGTGGTGATTCGTTTGTTGGATAAATCCGGAACAAGTATGGATGTGGAGAATATGGGTATGACAGGCCATGCTCTCAGGGCGGTACTAGCAGGGATTTCGCGGCCGAATGGGATGATTTTGACGTCGGGTCCGACTGGTTCTGGTAAGAGTACGACTTTGTATGCGTTGATCAAGAAGATTAAGAGCGAAAAGATTAATATTGTTACACTGGAGGATCCGGTGGAGTACAAAATGGACGGGGTGAACCAGATTCAGGTAAATGTGGATGCCGGGTTGACTTTTGCTTCAGGGCTTAGGAGTATTCTTAGGCAGGATCCGGATGTGGTGATGGTAGGTGAGATTCGTGATTCTGAGACGGCGAATTTGGCAGTGCAGGCGAGTTTGACAGGACATTTGGTGTTTTCGACATTGCATACGAATTCGGCGGCAGGGATTTTGCCGAGGTTGCTGGATATGGGAATTGAGCCGTTTTTGCTTGCTTCGACTTTAAATACGGTGATTGGTCAAAGGTTGGTACGGCGAGTGTCGCGTAAGCGCACAACGCACCCAAGTAACGAGATGCAGACGAATGAGATTAATCAGCTGATTGGGCATTTGTTGCCTCAGAGTCCAGACGAAGTGATTAATGTCAGTGATGATTTGGGGTATCCAGGCTTGCCAGTGGTAAGCCAGGCGGGATATAATTTGGTGGAAGGTGTGGATGATCAAGAGTCTCCGGGCGGTTATTCTGGACGAGCAGGTTTGTACGAAGCGATTACGGTGGATGAGGATATTCAAAAATTAATTGTGGCGCATGCAACTTCGGCTGAGGTAATGCGGGTAGCTAAGGAGAAAGGAACGGTTACGATGCGTCAAGATGGCATGCTGAAGGCTCTGACTGGGATTACGACTTTGGATGAGGTAAATCGGGTAGCGAGTGATTTGGCATAGTATAATAAATAAACTTATGGTAATATAGAGATATGGATAACAGCGGCATACAAGGATCAAATACAAACAACATGAATAATTCTAATATGGCAGGTGATTTGCCGGGCTTGAATGAGATTGGAGTGCCGAGTGCGGTGCCACCAATGGGTGCGGCGGGTGATGGAGCTCAGGCAAATGGTGGAGGGGCAGCGAGTGCTGAGAGTGCCAAGCCAGCAGAGCCAGCGAAAGGGAATGCAGCGGCGATGTCAGCTCCTGTTCGAGAGGCTGCGCCAGAGGTAGCCTCGGCACCAGTGGTAGCGAGGGAAGCGGCTCCAGCGCCAGTGAATGGTGTGACGATTGAGGCATTGCTGGAAGAATGTATCCGTACAAATGCATCAGATTTGCATTTGCAAGCTGGTTTGCCACCGATTTTGCGTAATGATGGTATGCTGCATGCGATTGCTAATTATCCTGTTTTGGATGATATGGCGGTGCAACAGTTAGTGTTCTCGACCTTGGATGCGAATCAGAAGGTGATTCTGGCTAAGGATAAGGAGTTTGATTATTCGTTTGCCTTTGGTGATTTGGGCCGGTTCCGTGTGAATGCCTTTTATGAAAGAGGTAATATGGCGGCGGCTTTCCGGTTGATTCCAAATACGATCAAGAGTATTGATGAGCTGGGTTTGCCGGGTGTGGTGAGTACGTTTGCGGATCATCCTAATGGTTTGGTCTTGGTGACTGGTCCGACGGGCTCTGGTAAGAGTACAACTCTTGCGGCTTTGATTGATAAGATTAATACTGAGAAGCCAGTACATATTATTACGATTGAGGATCCAATTGAGTTTACGCATCAGTCGAAGCGGGCAGTAGTGGCACAACGTGAGGTGCATTATGATACCTATAGCTTTGCGGCGGCTCTGAGAAGTATTCTGCGTGAAGACCCAGATGTGGTGTTGATTGGCGAGATGCGTGATCTCGAGACGATTCAGGCGGCAATTACGGTGGCGGAGACAGGGCATTTAGTGTTTGCGACTTTGCATACTAATAGTGCGGCGCAGAGTATTGACCGTATGGTAGATGTTTTCCCAGCACATCAGCAGCCGCAGATTCGAGCGCAGCTGGCGAATATTCTAGTGGGGATTTGTTCGCAACGGTTGGTGCCGGCGATTGATGGTGGTCGGATCGCCGTGACTGAGATTATGGTGACGAATTCAGCAGTAAGGAGTATTATCCGTGAAGGTAAGACGCACCAGCTGGATATGACGATTCAGACTGGTATGAGTCAGGGTATGCAGACGATGGATAGGGAATTAGCGAAATTTGTGAAGAGCGGTATTATCTCGTTTGAGACAGCGCGTGATTATGCAGTAGACCAGGCGGAGTTTGATCGGTTAGCAAGGGGATAAGGTATGCGCAAATATGAGTATAAGGCGAAGGACAAGGGAACTGGCAAGATAGTTACTGGTACCGTGCAGGCGGAGAATGAGAATTCGGCCGGTAAGGTGTTGGTAGATCAGGGTTATGTGCCGATTAAGATTGCGATTAAAGAAGAAGGTGGGTTCTTTAGCCGGTTGACGAATCGGGTGAGTGGCAAGCAGAGGATTATCTTTACGCGGCAGTTTGCGACTTTGATTGGGGCAGGTATTCCACTAGCAAATAGCTTGAGAATGGTGGCGGAGCAGACCGAGGACAAGCCGACTCGTGATATGGTTGAAGATTTGCTGGCGCAGGTGGAAAGTGGTAAGACTTTGTATCAGGCTTTTTTGCGCTATCCAGAAGTGTTCAACAAAGTGTATTTGGCCTTGATCGCGGCGGGTGAAGCTTCGGGTACATTGGATGTGTCTTTGAGGCGGTTAGCGGATCAACAGGAAAAAGATGCCAATATGATGTCAAAGATTCGGGGTGCGATGACGTATCCGGCAATTGTGCTCTTGGTGATTATTGTGGTGATTATCTTCATGATGGTGGCAGTGGTGCCACAGGTGGAGAATTTGTATCGTGATCTGGGTGAGGAGTTGCCAGGTTTGACGCAGCTACTCGTGAGTTTGTCGAATTTTGTGATGAATTTCTGGTGGTTTATCTTTTTGATCGTAGCATTCTTTGTATGGTTCTTTATTCAGTTTAATCGCACGTCTACTGGTAAGCGGGTGATGTCGAAGGTGAAGCTAAATGTACCGTTGTTTAAGGGGTTGTTTCAGAGGTTGTATAATGCACGGTTTGCACGGACAGCGCAGATGTTGTTGTCGGCAGGGGTGCCAATGTTGGATTCAATCCAGATTTCTTCTGAGGCAATGAATAATGTGATTTTGGAAGAAGAAATGCAAGAAGTAGCGCAGGTGGTGCGTTCTGGTAAGCCACTGAGTGTAGCTCTGAAGGGCAAACCGTATATTTTGCCATTGTTACCACAGATGGCTGCGACTGGCGAACAGTCGGGTAAGATTGATGAGATGTTGGGTAAGGCCGCGAAGGTTTACGAGGATGAGCTTGATGAGCGGATTGCAGCGATTAGTACGATGATTGAGCCGATTTTGATGGTGGTGCTAGCTGTCGTGGCGGGTGGTATTGTTGGCGCGATTTTGTTCCCGATTTACTCTTTGGTGAGTAAAATCGGCGCATAAAATAGTTTTTAGCACTAGAATTTTTCGCAGAGTGTACTATAATGGTGTTAAACGTATTCTAAAAAAGAAAGGAAAAATATCGTGAGAACAACACGTAAAACAACACGTAAAAAAAACCAAGGTGATTTGGGCGGGTTTACTATCATTGAGGTAGTCTTGGTGCTGGCGATTGCTGGTTTGATCTTCTTGATGGTGTTCATCGCTCTCCCAGCTTTGCAGAGGTCTCAACGCGATACCCAACGTCGGAATGATCTGGCCAGGCTCTCTACTGCCATCACCCAATATCAAACCAATAACAATGGTCGACTGCCAGGCAAACAAGACGGGGACAAAGTTACTTGTACACCTAAAGATTCAACCTATGGAGCCCTAATTGATAATGCGGTTAGCTCCAACGAAGCTTGTAAATTCATCGCTAGCTATATGCATTCAGCCAATGCTGACAAAAATGACGAAAGCGAATTCGTAGACCCGACTGGCGAACCGTATAAACTAGAAATCGCTGCATTCGGCAAAGGCACTATCCAGAAGAATAAAAATACTCTGACCAATGATGACTATAACAATGAGCAAACTGGAAAAACCGTCTATCTAACAACCAATTCACGTTGCGAAGAAAACGAGACCGTCGTGGGAACCAATAATAAACGTGACTACTCCATTCTTTACAAGCTCGAAGGTAGCGGTGTTTACTGTAAGGATAACGGTTCTTAGTCTTAAGTGCTATAGTTAGAATACGATAAATAATCAACAATATAAGTTAGCAAAGGCACCCCACATGGAGGTGTTTTTGCTTAGGTTGCTGGACTCCTTTTGTTATTTTTATAGGTAGATTTAATAACTACTGAGAAAGAGGGAAGCAGGGGTGATTATTGGCTTTAAAATTAATCAAAAAAAGGAGCTTTTGGGTGTCAAGGGAATTTTTGTTCACTGTTTCCTAAACTATTTAATAATGAAGAAGTAAGTACCTCAGGTACTCGGCTCGTGTCGCCAGCGCCCGCCGTTGCAGGGCTGGCGCGCTAAACCTCCTCGTGCGTCCGGACGACCTCGACCTAAGGCACTTACTTCTTCCTGTCAACTTGTATACCAAACAGCGGACGGGGAGACCGTACCAACGAATGTCCGGGCCGTGCGATGGGCGAGACTCTGAAGCAGTAAACTCAAACCAGTAAGAGTTAGCCGCCCAGGTACCAACCCCATAAGTCACTGCTGAACGCGACCAGTCGTAGCCATTGAGGCCCGAGAACCTCAGTGAGCCGACGTCCAAGTAGACGAGCCCGCTACGGACGTTAATTAAACCAAAATTAGCTCAGATCTATCTCTGTTATTTGTATATTGAACTTGTAACGCAATTACAAGTTGCCCTTAGTTCCATCTTACTTCGTCCGTAGCGGTGACGTTAACCTTAATAATGCAGCCTTGAGGTACTCGGGTCTTTATGGTAATGGTTGGTCTCAGATTGCTACAGTTTATGGAAATAGTATTTGGAATGCTGGAGCTTACTTCCTTGATTTTAGCGCTTCGGGTATTAATACGTCTAATAACTATGTCCGTTGGTATGCTTTCCCCGTCCGCTGTTTGGTATACTAGTTCAGGCACAGTAGGTGCCATTACCTTCAAGCTTATAAGTAATGGCATAGTCACGATCATTTTTAGATTTTGTGATATTTTCGCCGTCACACTTGGCTTTTTGGTGATATAAATTATGTGATCAAATGCTTTGGCGGTAGTGGTACTTGATTCTGATTCTGATTCTGGAGTTGATTCGGAACTACTTGGGTTAGTTGTGGCTTCGTTGGAGTCGTAGTCTCTAATTGTTAACCCGTAGGCCCAGCCATCGTGATCCACAAACTCATTTTCTGTAGCATTGACACTGTTTAGGTAGTTTCTGATTAAGCAAGCTGCCGGAGTGTCACTACTACAGCTTGGTAGGTCATAGTCTCCGCTGGGGGCTAAATTTCCGTTTGCCGGTAATTTTCCATTGTTATTGGTTTGATAATTGGTGATAGCGGTGGAGAGGTGCGCCAGATCACTCCGACGTTGAGTATCGCGCTGAAGTAACTAGCTATACCAAACAGCGGACGGGGAAACCGTAGGCACGATAGCTTGGTCCGCCAGAGGGATTAAAGTTCTGATCGTCAAAGAGTAAATAGAAGGAATCAATATCACGTTGGTTTGGATTTTGGTATCCTGCAGCAGATTGCGATTGATAACGTCCGCCACTGCCTTGATGTCTAGCAGTGCCTATGGACATAGACAGATTAATCATCCCGCTACGGACAGTTATTTTATCGTATTCTAACTATAGCACTTAAGACTAAGAACCGTTATCCTTACAGTAAACACCGCTACCTTCGAGCTTGTAAAGAATGGAGTAGTCACGTTTATTATTGGTTCCCACGACGGTCTCGTTTTCTTCGCAACGTGAATTGGTTGTTAGATAGACGGTTTTTCCAGTTTGCTCATTGTTATAGTCATCATTGGTCAGAGTATTTTTATTCTTCTGGATAGTGCCTTTGCCGAATGCAGCGATTTCTAGTTTATACGGTTCGCCAGTCGGGTCTACGAATTCGCTTTCGTCATTTTTGTCAGCATTGGCTGAATGCATATAGCTAGCGATGAATTTACAAGCTTCGTTGGAGCTAACCGCATTATCAATTAGGGCTCCATAGGTTGAATCTTTAGGTGTACAAGTAACTTTGTCCCCGTCTTGTTTGCCTGGCAGTCGACCATTGTTATTGGTTTGATATTGGGTGATGGCAGTAGAGAGCCTGGCCAGATCATTCCGACGTTGGGTATAACTATTATACCAAACAGCGGACGGGGATACCGTTCCAACGATTAGTATCATGGAATGGATGACTAACTGTGTCGCTGAAGTCCAAACTATATACATATACGTTGTCTTGGCTATAGTAGCCTAGTGTAGTGCGCGAGCCATATAATCCGTCTTTGCCCATGCTGCGCAGGGAACTGTTATTAAGGTAAATATTCCCGCTACGGACGTTCATCGCTCTCCCAGCTTTGCAGAGGTCTCAACGCGATACCCAACGTCGGAGTGATCTGTCTCGAGTGGCTTCACAAATTACTCAGTATCAGACTAACAACAACGGTAAACTTCCAGGTCAAGGACTAGCCGATAACACAAAGAGTACTTTGGCAGCTAAAGATGGTGATTACGACATGCCGGATTGTAAGAAAGATACGTCTACCAGTACATCTGCAGCGGCTTGCTTTGTGAAGAACTACATGAATGGTGTGAATGCAACTGAGAATGAGTTTACTGATCCAGATGGTTGGGCTTATGGAGTAGAAATCAGCACCTACGACAAGACTGGCGCCAGCAAGTATGCCGAGAATTTTGACCATATGGTTTACATTGTCAAGAAAGCCAAATGTGATGGGGAAGTAGTGACTGGCTCTACCAATGCTCGTGACTATGCCATTACTTATAAGCTTGAAGGTAATGGTACCTACTGTGCCGATAACGGTTCTTAGTCTTAAGTGCTATAGTTAGAATACGATAAATAATCAACAATATAAGTTAGCAAAGGCACCCCACATGGAGGTGTTTTTTAGTTGTGTGATTTTGAATGTGGTATACTAAGGTTATGGTTGATACTACGATTACAGTTTTTATTTTGGTGATGATGTTTATTTTGGGGGCGGTGTTTGGTTCCTTCGCTTGTTGTCAGGCTTGGCGATGGCGCTATCATGCTTTAAAGAAGAAAGATTTGGGGCAGTGGTCGGTTTGTTTGCATTGTAAGAAGCGCATTAAATGGTATGATAATATTCCGATTATCTCGTGGTTGGTGCTGAGGGGGAAGTGTCGTAATTGTCATAAGGAGATTGGGATTGCGGATTTTTTGTCGGAGCTGAGCCTCGGTGTGGCATTCTTGATGTTGAGTTGGGCATATTTAGTGCCGATTCTAAATAACTGGAGTGTGCTGGCTTTGCATCCAGAGTTCTTGGCTCTGAGGTTGGCGATTTTTATTGTAACTTTAATGCTTCTAGTGGTATTGATGGTGCTGGCGGTTTATGATGCAAAATGGGGAGAATTGCCTACTGTATTACTGATTTTAGCTGTCATTGTGGGGGCGATGGTGGCGGTTTTGAAGTTGTATGAGATTAAACTTTCGGATGGGGGAGATGTTTTGGCGGGCTTTGTGAATATGATGATCGGAGTGGTGATTCTGGCGGGGACTTGTTTCGTGCTTTATAAAGGTTCGCATGAGAAATTGATGGGTGGAGGCGATTGGATTTTGGCTCTAGCTCTAGCTCTAGCTCTAGCGAATTGGTGGTTGTCCTTGTGGACGATTTTCTTGGCAAATTTGTTGGGTGATTTGATTGCTTTGCCGGGTGCGCTAAAAAAGAAAGGTCATGTAGTGCATTTCGGACCATTTTTGGTGGCGGCTTTTGTGTTGGTGTTAGTGTTAGGGAATTGTTTGCCGCTGTTGCTCAAAGGAATTAATTTTTAGGGTTTCTTCGTCCACTGTTCCCTAACACTATTTGCAATAATACTTAAATCTAAAACTCCTGCAAGTGTAGACACGGTGTTCTCGCGTCCCGTCGTTACGGGCGCGAGCCACCTCTCCCTCACTCGTGGCGCTGCGGATGGTCTACACTTGCAGGAGTTTTAGCTTCACTGTTTCTTGCAACTAGTATACCAAACAGCGGACGGGGAGACCATTCCAGCGGTAAAGCATGTTGTGCGATGGATGAATTTCTGAGGGAAAGAAGCCAAGATAATACATCTTAGAGCTCCAGGTGCCAACTCCGTATACTGCGGCAGATGCTGACCATAGGTAGCCGCCGAAGCCAAAATCCCTTAAAGAACCGTTGTTTAAGTTTATGTCTCCGCTACGGACGAAAATACAACCAGTATACCAAACAGCGGACGGGGAGACCATATTGACGATCATGCGAATCATCAGATGGGACTACTACATCTTCTGCAAATCCCAGCAATTGTCCCCAGTTTGTCCCGCCGGCTATATTTGAACGATTGTAGCCATTACTACCAACTGCAGCCAGGGCACCTCTATGCATATTGAGATGCCCGCTACGGACGAAGTAAAGTTGGCATGTTTGCGAATTAGTATACCAAACAGCGGACGGGGAAACCGTACCAGCGCTGATTGCTATTTGATGGGTCGACATTTAACGCATCAAATTTAAGGTAATACGCATGGGCTGAGATAGGCGATGAATAAACTCCGGTATTGGCAGATCGATTATGGCCAAGGATGCCGAGGTTCCTAAGAATACCATTATTAAGACTTATGCCACCGCTACGGACGAAGTGTGGGAGATTATAATGATCAAAATGCCTATGTTATAATAGAGATATGCCGGATGTTGTAGAAGAGAAGCATTATATATTAGAGCTGATTGGTGATTTTGTAGAATATTTGGAGATAGAGAAAGGCCGTTCAAAAAAAACTGCTGAGAATTATCAACGTTACTTGGAAAGATTTTTGTACATTGCTGGGGAACTGACGGGCAAGGACGATAATTTAGAGCCTTCGGATATTAATGACGAGCTGCTGAGGAAGTTTCGTCTTAAATTGAATCGTCTAGAGGATGAGCACGGTCAAGGGTTGGAGGCAATTACCCAGGCTTATCATCTAATTGCCTTGAGAGGTTTTTTGAAGTATTTGGCGCGGCGACATATTAAATCGTTGGATCCGAGTTTGGTGGAATTGCCGCATATTATTCGGAAGCAAGTGACTTTTTTGCATTATGATGAAGTCGAATCACTGATTGAGCAAATTGATACAAGCACAGAAACGGGGCTGCGAGATCGGGCGATAATTGAGCTTTTGTTTTCTGGGGGGTTGCGGGTATCGGAGTTAACGAGGCTGAATCGAGATTCAATTAATTTAGTGCGACGGGAGTTTTTGGTACGGGGGAAGGGTAGTAAGGATCGGCCAATTTTCATATCCGAAGCCGCGGCGGATTGGGTAGAACAGTATTTGAATGCGAGGACGGATTCTTTAGCGCCGTTGTTTTTGAATAATAGTAGACGGACGCAGGCTGTGGATACTTCGGGAGATTATCGACGATTGACACCGCGTTCGGTGGAAAGAATTGTCCAGAAGTATGCTAAGATGGCGGGGATTGTGAAGCATGTTTCGCCACATACCCTCCGGCATAGTTTTGCGACGGATTTGCTAATGAATGGGGCAGACCTCAGGTCAGTGCAGGCAATGCTGGGGCATTCGGATATCTCGACGACGCAGATTTATACACACGTTACGGATGCGCATTTAAAAGAGGTACACGAGAAATTTCATACCGAGACTAGCAATTAGCTGGTTTTTGTGTTACAATTTGAAAAATTGGATTTCAGAATGGAGGTGGGAGGATGGAACCAACAATTATCGTGATTCCGGCAGAAGGTGATTCGCCGGAGACGACGATTTGGTACATTAAGGCATTAAAATTACATTGTAAGGCTAAGCACAAGAAAGTCCCGCAGATTTTGGTCTTTGAGCATGATTGTAGTGCTGCAGCAGTGAAAATGGGTGTAGCTTTGAGCACGCAGTTACAGGTGCGGAAGTTTATCGCTAAGAATGATTTTACGACTGCAGAAATTCATGCGCAGGGTGGTTTGGGGGCATATGTGGCTTATGAGTTTTTGCGTTATTGCGATATTCAGGATGCACTTGATCATTATGGACGCAAGATAACATTAAGCCGGGTATTTATGATTGGTGGTGCTCCGAGTAGTGCTATGACCTGGATGGCGAAATGGTTTCACTGTTGTTTTGTGCATTTATGGTACCACATGCAGTGGCTGGTGCCATTCTTTGCTGATGATCCGCCAAATTCGCAGTGTGCAGAAGAGATTGAGAAGATTAGAAATCTTTCTACTCAATTCATGAGGGCAAATCCGGAGTTGTATCGGGATCAGCTCTTGTTCATTGGGGACTGGCGGATTCCGAATGACTGGCGAGTGGCGCATGATCAGAAGGTTTGGTATGTGCCAAACGGTGAGACTCTGCGGAGCAAGTGGCGCGACAATACTTACAATGATACGAAAGCTAAGGCGGAGTGGGCGAAGCACGGGGTGAATTCTACTGCGCGTCCAGAGGATAATTTTAGCTTTTATAGTATGATGCCGGCGGAAGCCCTGTTTTATGTGATGTATTGGGCATATTAGGGGATACCCCCGAATTTGTTTCGGGGGTATTTATTTGTGGCATTATATGGTATAATTAGGAAAAATAAGGAGTTTCTATGGGAAAAGAGAAAGACTTAGTGGAACGTAGCTTGGTAGTTTTAAAGCCAGATACGGTACAGCGTGGTATTGTGGGCGAAGTGATTACGCGGTTTGAGCGAGTTGGTTTGAAGATTGTAGGTATGAAGATGGTAATGCCTGATGAAGACCAGTACCGAGCACACTATGAAGATATTGGTCAGATGATCACGCGTCGGGGTGAGCAGGCTTTCCGTTACAATTTGAGCTATATGATGACGGGTCCAGTGATTGCAATGTGTCTTGAGGGTGTGGAGGCGGTGCCTTTGGTACGCAAGATTGTAGGTCCGACTGAGCCAAAATCGGCAGAAATGGGGACTATTCGTGGTGATTACTCGCACATGAGCTTCGGTTATTCCGATGCTAAAGGTATGGGTGTGCCAAATTTGGTGCATGCTAGTGGTAGCAAAGAGGAAGCTAAAAAGGAAATTGCTCTGTGGTTTAAGCCGGAAGAGTTGTACGATTATTCTGATTTGAATGAGAAATATACTCGTTAAAGGGAATTGATGTACAGAAAAAGCCCTCACATGAGGGCTTTTTCTACTTTATGGCAATCCGTATTAGGAAATAGTAAAAGTTCTAGATTAACTAGTATCACCAAACAGCGGACGGGGAAACCGAGCCAACGATTGTACGGGCCGAGGGATGGAGCGACGTCGGAAGGATTAAAGTACAGTAGGTAGGCATTAGCAGAGGTAGGTGACGAGTAGGTTGATATGCTGCGAGACCAATCGTGGCCATACCTACCGAAGTCCTTCAAAGAACCGTAGTCCACGTAGACGACCCCGCTACGGACGTTTTAAGCATAAAAGGTGTTGTGCATTTGAGTATTCATGTGCTACAATGAGGATGTCTTACTTTTGTACATAACCTGTTTTTGGATAGGAAAAATGTTTAGTGTTGCGCTTAAGCGGCATCGCATAAGTAATCAACACTAAACGATGGTTATGAACGGAAGTAAGACACCTTGCGGTGTCGCTTTTTGTGAAGTGATTGGAGCAAGCATAAATTAAAACTAAAAGGGACAAAAGTATGAGCGAATACAAAAACTTGACAGTAGGGACGACGGCGATGTTAACTTTAGTCTTAGCACTGGGAGTGGTTTCATTGCCGGCGCAAGCATGGGCAGAAGAAGTAGGGCAAACTGAGACAGTGAGCTCGCAGGTGGAAGCCCAAGCGGAGCATTCTGAGGTTTATGATGAGGCAGTGGCTTCGATTGCTAAATATAATAAATTGGCTGCGTTGAAGGCGGCTGTAGCGCAGGTGCAGCAGAAAGAGCCAGTAGCGGTGGCATTATGGGATATGAGCTATGGAGTGAACGAAATTAGAGGACTGTTGCCTGGCAATGCTGACTATAGATATACGTTTGGTGGTGGGGGTTTTGGCTCTCTCTGGTTGTTTTTAGCAGCAGACATTGCTGTAATAGACGGTGTAATTACGGAAGACGAGTTCAAGTCTGGTAATATAGACTTTTGGGTGCCAAAAGTTGAGGAAAATTATAAAGGTAAAACTTTTCAGCAGTTAATTGATTTGGTAAAATCCGATCGCAAATATGCAAGCTTGAAAGGCAGTGATATTGTGAAGGATAGTGAGGAAGTATATGCACGTGGAGTGGCTTCACTGCGCAAGGGTCTAAAGATTGTAGATCCGAAATTGACGGGTCTAGAGACGAAGAACGGAGATGAACTGGCAGCGATTTACGATAATTTAACTTTACCGTACACTGAAGCCCAAATAGAAGCATTTAACACTGCGTATCATTTGGCATATGCTGTAACAGTATGGGATAATATTGATAATTTTGATATTGAAGGTATTTACGGTGAACTGGTTGAGGCGACCAAAGCGATTGACCCGAATTTTACCGTTGACTTGACTGGTGTGGAGCTGCTAGAACCGGGGAATCCGGTGCAGCCGGAAAAACCTTTGCCGAGTTTACCAAATACTGGTGTCGATAATGGTGAAGATAATTCGGCGAAGATGATTGAGGCAGCTGTGATAGGAGTAGCGGCGCTAGTCTTAGTGACTGGTGGGGTGGTGACTGCTAAGCGGTTCATTTTGAGTCCATTGAAACGTAAACATTAATTCATTGGTGCAAAAATGCCTTCATGAGTATGGAGGCATTTTTGTGCTATAATATATATGGGGTATGGCTCGGTAGCTCAATGGATAGAGCAGTTCCGTCCTAAGGAAAAGGTTGTGCGTTCGACTCGCACCCGAGTCACCAATTTCGAATTAGAATTGGTTCTTTTCATTTTTCGTCGGTTCGCTCGTCGATAAGACGCGCTTCACCTTCTCAAAATTGAAAATACCTTAATTCTATCTTCGAAATGTAGTGAAGATTATTATGGGCAAAAGTTTTAGTGGACAACGCGAGGGGGAAGAAGTTAAATATGTTTTTCGACGTCATGTTTTTACGGCTTGGCGCGGGATGTTTTGGCTCTTGAGTTGTGCTTTGATAGGATTGATTCCGATGGCTTTGTGGCGAGATGATCAGCGGATGTTCTATGTATGGCTGGGATTTTTGGCGGTAGGAGTGCTGGGAATGTTGTATGCTTATATGTTGTGGTATTTTTCTTATTACTTAGTGACGAACCAACGTGTGCGGCAAGTACGGCAGAGGGGAATCTTTCGGAAGACTGTGGTGGATTTGGGATTAGATAAGGTGCAGAGTATTAGCTATGAAGTGCCAGGGATTTCTGGGGGAGTTTTTGGTTATGGCACGTTGTTACTACAGACGCAAGTTGGTGATATGAAGATTAGCAGAGTAAAGAAGCCAGAAAAATATACAACGTCTTACAAGATTTAGTGGGAGAAATGTAAAATGGTATTAGGTAAGGAAAAACCAAAGACTGAGCGCGAGAAAGTCGAAGAGCGCCGAGAAGAGATTTTGGCGCAGGGTCGGAAGTTCAAATATCCGATGCAATATGCTAAGCATAAGTTGATTATTAATACGATTGTTGTGGCTCTGGTGGCGATTATTCTAATGGTGGTAGCAACTTGGGCGCTGTTGTATAAATTCCAGAATACGGGTGATATGATTTATCGGGTGACGCAAGTAGTGCCGGTGCCGGTGGCTGAGGTGGCGGGAACGAAGGTACGTTATAGTGATTATCTAATGATTTATCGTAGTAATTTGATGACTACAGAGCAGCAAGGGGGACAGCTAGGTAAGGGTGAAGATGCGGATGCGGTGCGTGATAGTTACAAAGAGGCGGCCATGAAGTCGGCAGTGGAGTATACCTATGCTTTGAAGTTAGGTAAAGAAATGGGTTTAACGGTTTCAGAAGCAGAAATTGACGAAGCTTTTGATAACCACCGGCAGGTTGGTGGGGTAGAACGTAGCGAAGAGATGTTTTTGAAAATTGTGAGCGATAATTTTGGCATGAGTAAGTCGGAGTATCGACGTATGCTGTATTTGACTCTAATGAAGGCCAAGGTGACACAGGCGGTGGATGAGCCAGCGCGAGCCTTGGTGGAGCAGGTTGAGCAGTTGCTGGCGGAGAATGGTGGTGATTTGGTGGCGGCTTCGGAGGCTTTGAATGGTGAGGGTACGTACGAAGAGACTGGTCAGCTGGTAGACAAAATGAATGTAGATGGTGGCAGAGCTAATGTGGCGATGGAACTAGAAGTGGGGCAGGTGAGTCCGAAGTTCCTTTCGACGAATGGTGACGGGTATTACTTTGTAAAGTTGGCAGAGAAGACGGATACGCAGGTGAGCTATGCGTCATTAAAAATTGATTTTACGACTTTTGCGATGAAAGTAGCCGAGTTGTATGAGAATGGCGAAGTTGAGGAATATATCACGATTGGTGGAGGAGAGGAAGTGCAGGATATGGTAGAGAATGAGGAGCAAGCAGAACAGTAGGCTGATGGGCTGGCAGTTTTGCGAAGCATGTGGTATAATGGGGGTAGTAGCGGGTATCGTATAACGGCTATTATGTATCCTTCCCAAGGATGAGATCGGCGTCCGACTCGCCGTACCCGCACCAGTGATATTCTGAGCTTTGGCTTGGGATATTTTTTGTTTTGGGCTAAAAATGTCCGAAAAAGTTATAATTACCACAATTAAATCAACAATCCCGCTACGGACGTTGTCCTCCTGGGAAATAGAGAAGTGATTGCGATGGAAAAGTTTATGTTAATTTTTGGTTTCTTATAGTATAATGGGGTTAAAATAATAAAGTTGTGGCTTGTTTGGTCACGAAATTAGGAGGCAAAATGGCAACAAAAACATCGTCCAAGAAGACGACGGCCAGTAAGACTACTAACTCAAAATCTAGTAGTACAAAAAGTGGGGCAAAGCGATCATCTAATACAAGTCGAAAGCAGAGTACAAAACAAGATTCAATAATGGACATGCCGATTATTCGTCGGGCTAAGGGTGCTAGCTGGCTGGCGATTTTGGAGTCGGTGGTGATTGGTACTCTGGGTGTTTTACTGATTATGTTCCCAGATACAGTAGTGAAGCTGATTTTTTATGTGGTGGGGATTTTCTTGATTATCAAGGGTGTTTATAAGATTATTAATTACTTTGCTGTACATGGTAAATATGATTTCTATAATAATGATCTTTTGTATGGGATTGTCGCGCTAGTTTTTGGTGTGTTGGCGGTAGTGCTATGGGAGCAGCTGGGTCAGGTAATTGGCATCGTAGTAGGTGCTTGGATGATTTACGGTGCGTTAGTCAGGATGAATAGTGCCATCAAGATGCATACGGCTGGAATTAGAGAGTGGTTTTATGTGCTGTTACTTTCGATGATTATGCTTGCCCTCGGTATCTACATGGTGATTAGTGTTGGTGCTGTGTTAGCTGTCGTCGGATGGGTAATGTTGGCCGCTGCTGTGATTGGTGTGTTAGACGATATTATCTTCATCAAGAATGTGAATGCAGTTGCGGAAGCATAGAAGCTAGGATTTTGTTGAAAAAGCCCTCATTGTGAGGGCTTTTTCTGTGTGCTGTTTCCTAATATATTACTTATGGCCCTAGCTCGTAATGTGGTTTTATGTATTTCTGCTACTACTTTCTTAAGTCTGGGTGAGCCTCTTGCAAGCGAATCTATCATTCGTTGTTATTACTAACTATTGTAGGATGAGTGCTTCGCGCAGAGGGCTAGTTGCTAATTTTCCTGACGGACGCAAAAGTTCCCCGGACGTGACCGTGCTGACTTTTGCTAAAATTAGAAACTAGCCCTCTCATTCATCACTTTTATATCCTACAATAGTTAGTAATAATCAACGAAGGCTGATACATATAACTAGCTATACCAAACAGCGGACGGGGAGACCGTACCAACGAATGTCCGGGCCG
>CANOTH010000013.1 GCA_947570505.1 uncultured Candidatus Saccharibacteria bacterium | reverse complement strand
GTTTCATTAAGGTTAAGCTCCTGTACAAAACTGAAGGGACTATCACTATATATGTCACTGTAGTCTGTTCCATCAGCATCAGTATCCTTCTCTACACCTGAGAGCTTTGGCTTTGCTATGTTTATAACTCTTGGAGAATTGATACCATCAACCCAATATACCTTCTGAACCAATTCTGATTCATAGTCTGCAATCATCTGAGCTGGATGACTAGGGTCAAGGTTTAGGTCTCCCTTGAACAGAATGACCTTCTTCATAAGGTTTAGGTCTATCCTGTATATTATATCTTCTGTTGAATGAACTAATACTACAAGGTAATTTCCAAGGACAACATGCCCTACATACTTGTCAGTATCCTTAAAGTCAAGAAGGTGCTTTGTACTTCTCTCATTTGTAAGGGAGAGCATAGTCTCCTGTCCTCTTGTAGTGAGCCTTATATTATGTGCATCCCATAAAAAATTCCTGTCCTGCTTTATGGGATGAGTAGCTCTCTTCATTCCTTGAAATACATGATTGTCTTCCTGCATTACTGTAATCTTATTTTCTCCATACTGCCGTTGTTAACAAAGCCTCTGCTGTGCTCATTAACTCTAGCAACAAGAGTATTAAATGAATTAGTCAGAGACTGCATCTCATCAATAGAGAGTCTTACCAAGTCTGACTGTGCCTGACCAACAGCCCATGCATAATCCTGACATACTTGGTTATATACCTGAGGAGAAATCTTACCAGTATCAAATAATACATTAAAGCACTTCTTCTTTATGTAAAGCTCAAGTGCATCTATATAGGAACTGTTGTCAGGAACCATAGGATACCCTTCAGAGTCAACAGCAAGAGCCCTATAGGCAATCTCTATTGTTCCATTCTTCATAGAGGTAAAGATAATGTCCCCCTGAACCTTATATGTAAGGTCATATGAGTCCTGCTTGTTGTCACTCATGTGGAAGCTGTCAGTGCTGTATCTGAACACTCTATAAGAGTTACCACATTCATTGAGGGTTCTCACCTGTATGATACTATCAAGGTCACAAGGTAACATTCCCCTGTAGTTCTCTATAATAACCAGCTCAGTCTTCTCATTGAATGCCCTTGGCATACCTACCTTCCTTATGAAATGGACAGTGTGATTTACTGCCCTTTCAAAGGATACATCTTTAAGTAAGGGATGGTCAAGTACATCATCCAATACCTGCTTAAGTGAAATATATCTTATCATATCTTAAAGGCATCTATAGCCCCACTCTTTATTCTTTGTTTCAATCTTCTTTTCAAATCCCTGTTAACTTCAAATTCATAGAAGGACTTGTTCTCATAGTTGGCATTCCTTCTATTGTAGAAGACCTTGAAGATTTCTTTTTCCTCCACTTTAACCAGTGTTCTTTCCTTATAGGCTTTCTCATCTTCTGACCATAGTTTAAGTGTTCTGTCCCAGTCTATAGGAAGGTTGGTCTTTAAGATGCCATTCTTTATGGCCATCTTTGTGTCATACTTCCTAAGCTCTATCCTACCAAGTCTATGAGGAAGAACAATGTCATGACCATGTAGCAACTCTTCAGCCAAGTAGTTATTGACCTGTCTGACTATGGTGTAGAATTCATGCTCAGTCAGTGGTCTCCCTATGTCAAACCATTTGTTCTTCCTTATATACTTGTATGCTTGATACACTCCATTGGAGTTATTGACCTTATGCTTTCTGGGACCATCTATTTTCAGTACAGCCCTTCTGAAATCATCCATTCTTCTTAGATTGAGAAGTTACTTCAGACAAACCATCATCAGCATTGTTCTGTTTATCCTCAGGTAGGTACTCTGGTCTTGACAGTTCCCTTACTACCAATTCCACTACCTGTGGTATCAATGCCTCTTCAAGAGGGAACTTCATATCCATAGGGTCACATGTAGATTCATCCCTATTGCATTCAAGCTCAGCTGCTTTCTCAGGTTCCTCAAAGATACCTGTAAGTCTTGCTTTCTCCAGATACAGATATTGAGGGTTGAAGGACTTGAAGTATAGGTAATTATCCGGTCCAATAGAAGCATAGATAATGTTAGGCAGCCATCTGTTGTAGCCTACATATTTCATTCTCTCCCTTGAGACATAGGTTATATCTCCCTGATAGTAATCTTCTGGATAAACCCTTGGAGTAGCAACAGGCATAAGGAAAGGAATCTTCTCCTTACTTCTGAGATAAGTACCTCCCTCACATGGTTCTCCTGTTATAGCTGGAACCTGTATAAGGTCTAGACAGAGAGTCTGATAATTGGACTCTGGTATTTCTTTCTTTATGTCCTTGTATTGCTGCTTAAGCAGCAAGCCTCTATATTTCCCAAGCAGGAACATAACATGCTCTTCATTAAAAAGAGCATCATCAGAAGTAAGCTTAAGCTCATCAAGTACAAGGTATACAAGTTCTCTGTATGTACTCATAAATCGAATTTGCTATATATAATAAAACTGCTTACAAAGGTACAAATAAATCTGTATCTGTGCAAGCAGTTCAGTAAATTTATTATAGTCTTAAGACTTAACTCTTAACTCAGATAGCTCTGAGCTCCTAAGTATGCCTGTCTCTGCTATTCTGTACTCATCCAGCATTCTGTTTACAGGGGAGTCAAACTCCTTCTTATAGTCTGGGAAAGGTATCATACAAGAACCATACAAGCAGTAAAGAGAGTTAGTTATTGTCTTATAGTCTTCCTCAGTAATGTATTGTGCAAGTGGACCATAAAGCATTTCCTCAAGGAAGGTAAAGACAAGAAGCTGTTCTACCTCTTTGTCTGGTTTGTATCCTATATGTGACAGTACTGAGAAGTATCTGTTCACTGAGTCATATACTTCATTAGTTAATTCCATTACATCCACATCCTCTACTAGGTGAAACACTCACTTTATTCTTGAATAACTTATCCCACTGCTTGAAGGCTATGGGATAGTTTCCTGTTCTTAATGATAAGTCAAATGCCTTTAACCTCAATATCATGTCTATGAATCCCTTAGGGATTGAGCATGCAGAATCAAGCTCCTTGACATACTTCATAGCCATATTATATATTGGTCTTAAGTTAACAGCTACTCCCATCACAAAGCTGTTGTCCATACCACATGGAGTGCATGGAGATGGAACTCCTGTAGCCGTCACATATACAAAGAAGATATTGTCATCAAGGCTGGACATCTTTAAGTCTTTAGGAGTAAGGCACAGCCTTACCCTTTTAACTCCAGCTTTCTGTGAGGTATATACATCTCCACATTTACAATTCTCATCTACTTTGACTGAGTTGCAGTCCTCTCTTACATCCACCTTCATATGCTCAGGCTCAAAAGTTTGAGAGAATACCGGACTGTTACTTGGTCCATTAGGAGAATATGTGTCATTTGTATCCACTATGACAGATTCTATGTATATATCTCTGTAATAGCTTAGGTTTTCCACAGCAGCTTCTATAATGAGCTTCTTCCCCTCATGGTCTATTCTACATTGTTCTAATACTACCATAGTGTTGAAAATAAAAAAGGGAGGCTATTCACCCCCCTTATAGTTAAGCTTTCTCCTGTACAGTGATTCCAAGCTTTTCAAGCTCAGTCTTAATTGAGTTAAGAACTCCTACAGTCTCTGAAACAAAGGTGATGTCCTTCTCAGACTTCTGAACATTAACACCAGTGTCAGAGAAGAAGTAGTGCATGTCAAGAACATCGTACTCCTTAGATGGGTCAACCATGTACTTAACAGGCAGTCTCTTTGGAGCACCTACCCAGTCTCTGTACTGGTCACCTCTCTCACCCATGCAGAAGTACTCAAGGTCAGCAATTTTTGAACCATCACCTACTACAGTGTCAGTATCTTCAAATTCAATCTTCTCTGTGTCTGCATCTCTAGTTGCCCAGATAACATCATCACCCTGATACCTTACAGTAGTGGCAATTACCTCGAAGTTCACAGGCTCCTGAGCCATAAAACCAACTACATAAGGTTGTACAACCTCAGTTACAACCACTCCACCATCAGTAGCCTCAAATGTAAGAAGAGGCTGAACCTCTCTGCTGAAGTTCATCTCAAGTGACTTAGCAAGCTTCTGGTAGAAGACTACTGGAGTCATGCCAGCAACAGCATGAACTGCACCATGCTTGATTGCTACATTAGTGCCACCAGGAGCAAGATAGTTGTGGATAAGAATCCTTACAATGTAGTCTTGTCCTACAATTGGATTTCCTCCATTTACATTTGCATCAAGAGAGATAGTTGCCTTCTTGAGCTTTCTTTGTAGTTCTGCCTTCTTTGTAAGTCTGGCGTAGCAAACTTTATCTACATCAATAAGGTCAGTTCTAATAACACCACCATGACCCAGGTACTTGAAGAACAGTTGCTTCTTGTCACCAGAAGTGAGGGTGCCAATCTTTACATCACCCAGTACCCTAGGTTCATTAGTTACTACAGCCTTTACAACATAAAGCTGTCTGTTTTGATTTGTGCTGAATACAGCCATGATAAAATGAATTAAGTTAAACAATATTATTTACTTGCAGGTATTCTTCTACTAGCAAGTTCAACTGCCCTCTCTAATATTGTTCTATGTAGGACAGTGTTAAGTTTACATTCAGTTATTTCCTGTAGTCCATCAATGGACAGGTCACCTTCAAGAGGAGTCAGAATGATAGGAGTAGGTTTACTCAGATACCTGACAAGGTAGTTCTGAATTGGGTAATCAGAGATTAGTTCTGATACATTGTTACCATTGTCTAATCTTACTACTTTCCTCTTGTTTGGTCTTCTGAAGGGATTATCCTTTGCCCTATGCCACTCATCCTGTCTCATTGGTATAACTTTCACTACAGGATTGTTCTCACAGTAAGCTCCTTCAACAAGCTCAACTGATTCATAGGTGATAAACCACACATCATCCTTAAGCTGGTAGAACTTGGAGTTCTTGTCCAGACCATCAAGTCTGTTAAGGATGAGCTCGGGATAATTAGTCTTAGTCAGACTGTCCAGACTCCTTCTCAGTTCCTCTGTCTTCTCAAGGGATTCTCCATTGAACCTTCCATTGTATAAGTCTCTTACAATCTCTTCCTGTGCAGTGGTAAGTAAGAGTGACTTCTCATACTCATCAAAGCTTACAGGAGAAGCAGTAACTCCAAACTCACTTACAACAGCATGACTATTAATCAGGGTATCAAAACCATCTGAGAATTCCTTTGTTGTCATAATTATCTAGATTGAGGAACAGCTCCTACATTAGTCTGACTTGCAGAGCCAAGAGCTATCTGACTTTGAAGGTCTCCAGAGTAAGCAGCTTTGGCAAGTTCTACAGCTCTCTGTAGAATCTCCTGATGAAGGATTGGGTCAAGTTCACATGTTTGCTCTTCTGTCTTACCATCAAGAGTTACACCATCAAGAGTGGTTAGGATAATAGCTCTTGGTCTCTTGACATACCTTATACTATACTTAGTAAGTGAGTCAGTAGGACCTATGATTAACTCAGCATTGTTAGCTGAGCCACTATTATCAAGAAGTCTCCATGCCTGATAGTGAAGAGGTCTCTTATAAGGCTTTGACATAAGCCTTGAATACTCTCTGTAGTCAAGAGGCACTACTGTAAGCCTTACAGTAGCTCCACCTCTTGTTACATCAGCAAACTCATTGATGAACATCATAATGTCACTATCAAGAGTCACTTTCTTGGTATTAGACTTATTATCAAATGTGGCAGCTGAGAAGTTAGTATAAGACTTTGTTCTCATAATCATAGAGAAGTCTATCTGTCTCTTCTCATTACCATCAAATCCTTCCTGAGGCTTATTAAGTCTAGGATTAAAGTAAGACTTAACTATTTCATCCTGAGCCTTAGTAAGGAAGACTGACTTCTCATACTCATCAAGACCAGGAGCTTGATTGCTTGTTATGTTATTATAGAGTACATCAAACTCATTTGACAGCTCAAGATTAGTCATATTCTCTTCTTATTTTAGTTCTGTTTCAATAGCAAACTTTATACTCTGATGCTTGGGGTCATTGAGGTACTTAGCAGCAATGTTAAGTGTTGGGTCCTCTCCATCCTCGCACAGAGGTTTGTTATCACTTCTCAGGTAAAGGTAGTCACCCTTCTTGGTAATTACACCAGTGGCTACACCTTTCCTGATAAGTACCTTGGTAGGTAGCATCTTATCAGTAACAACCTTAAGGAAGGTCTTAGGATTAGCCTGGATGAGGTCATTAATCTTAGTCTGTAAGAACTCAAGCTTAGATGTAGATGCTACAGGCCTTCCATCAAGAGTCTCAATGATAAGTCTCAGAGTGTCTACATCATCCTCAATCTTACCATACTCCTTGTAACACATCATTGTGTTACTCATGTTGTTCTTAGCTGACTTAGTCTCATCACCTTCACCAATGATAACATATTGATATGTGGCTTTGGGATGGTCTTCAAGTGCCTTCAGTGAAGGTGCAATCCAGTCCTTATTAGCAATAAGAATCTTATACTTGATATAGTCATTAGGGTCACTGAGGTCAAGATAATTATCCTGCTTCTTCAGCATTACCTTGGCTATACCATCAGGATTGCTATCATCCCAAAAGTTATGTTCTCTTTTATGTATGCTTAATGCATTGTCCTCAAGTCCCATTGTATGCTCAAGGAAGTCCTTCTCATCATTAGTAAGTACATTTACATACTTGCCTGATGTAAGTCTGGGTACTACAAATACCCTGATGGCATTCTCTGCCATACCTCCATACAGTACATGCTTAGGGTTCTGGACCATATTACTCTGTCTAGGGATATGTCTTACAATGATTCTCTCATTTCTCAGACAGTTCACTAGCTCTTTCTTTGTTCCTTCTACTCTGTTAGCCATATTTCTCCAAATAAAAAATTAAGGGGAAGGAGAGTTGTTTCTCCTCCCCCTTAGTTATTGTTATCCCTGAAGAATAGCAGGGATGATTGACATTGTTCTAGTTGGGTCAAGCACACAAACACCAAATGTAGTCATCTTGTGAATTGTTGTGCTGTCCTCATCATGAGACATGTAGTTGATATTCACCTCACCAGTGAATGGGTTTCTGAGACCAGGCTCATAACCTCTGATTTCATCCTGTCCCTTAATCTTGCAAAGGAAGATATTAGGCTGGTCCATAGAACCAATATCCATAATATCAAATCTGTAAGAAGAAGCAGGTCCACCAAGTGGGTGTTGTACCTTGTTATGAACAGGGTCATCATAGAATGGGTCAACCTCAAGCTTGAGTGTTACTCCATTAGGAGCTTGATACTCAGTGAACTGGTATCCAGCAGCAAGAGCATTAGTATGAAGAGGACTTGAAGTCTTTCTTACTACACCAAGTGCATCACCATTAAGTGTGAAGTTAGTCCATCCTGAAACTACATCCCTAACAGCCTTATTGAATAGAGCAGCACCTCTCTCACCTGTTCTAAGCACGAAGGTTCTGTCTCTCCAGTCTAGCTTAGCAGCACATAGCTCATAAAGAGCATCTTCAATAAGCTTGATTGAGAATGTATTGTAGTACATTGTGTTGGCTACCTCCATCTGAGCAAACAGACCATCACCCATTCTGATAACCTCACCAGACTTACCAATGTTGAGATATTCACCATTGTTATTTCTGTTTGAAGTACCCCAAGCAATAGCCATGTTCTTATAGTCTTGCCATTGCTGCTCAAATGTCCAGTCAACATGGTGCATCCACATGTTCTTAACAGTTCTCACCTTGCCTTCATTAGGACCTTCCTCAACTACAGGAATACCAACAGCGAGCTTCTTTCCAAGCATAGAACCAGGAACCTTGTGCTGAATTCTGATTGTAGTCCACTCATTCCTCATAGATACAGGAGTACTGAACCTGATGTCACCAACCTTTCTGGATAGCTCTCTTTCTACAGGAGCAAAACCTACTGAGAATCTCTCACCTGCAAGCAGTCTCTCACCAGGGACACCAGCAGTATTACCACCCATAAGTTCTACCTTGTAGACAGCATTAGTACCCTCCATTCTAGGGTCACCAAGGATTCTGAAAGGATAAATCTGATTGAGGTTACCAAAGATTACCTCACCATCAGCAAACCAGTCTTCTCCAAACACTAGGAAGAATGGCTCTGTGCCAGCACCAATCATTTCATCCTTATCCTCAACTACACTGCCATCAAGCTTTCTTGCCTCAACAAGAGGAATATTTCTCTTAGTAGAACCTACTACATCCCAGTAGTATTCTGAATCATCGTCAAATTCCTTCACAGGAAACTTAGACAGGAATGTCTCAAGAGTCTTACCTCTATACCAGGCTAATAGTTGTACCATTAGATTGGAAGCCTTCTGTGGAGATGCCTGACCAATAGCACTAAGGTGATTAAGCTTTGTCAGACCCTTCCAACCAGTGAAACCAATCATCTGGAATTTCTTTAGTTGTCCAGCCATTATAAAAATATTTACTAGTTAGTTATTGTTAAATATCTAAATCCCATTTTGTACTCTTAGAGTCAGGGTCATTAACACCACTCATAAATGACAGGCTACCATTAGAGTTCCTTGATGTATTACTTATGGTGTGCTCAAGTTCTCTGAGACCCTTTCTCATTTCTTTCTTTACCTTGCCTTGCACAAGACCATCGAGCTTCTTGAAGCCATCAGTAAGGACAAACACAAGACCTAAGTTCTTCATAAATTCAGTCTTATTCTCTGTCTCATACTTCTGTATAGCAGTGAGTCTTTCACCAGTTTCAGGGTCTGTATAGATAGGCTTTGCTACACTATCATAAACTCTCTGTCTGGTTGCTTGGTCAAGCTCTATCTCTCCAAAAGCTTTCTTCTCATTAAGAATCGAAGCCTTAAACTCCTCTGCCTGCTTCTTATGATTCTCTCTCTCCTTTTGCTCTTCTTCCTTAGCCTTGTTGATTAAATCTTCATACTGGCTTTTGAAGAACTCCTTATTGCTCTGTAGTGCTTCCTTGGCATCTTCAAGGTCAGTCCCTGCTTTGAAGGACCTCTCCACATACTTAAGGGCTCTCTCTTTTGACATGCCCCTATTGATGTAGTCTTGATATATAAGGTTCTTTCTTAGGTTCTCTCCTGCTTCATCTTCTTTAGAAAGACTATCTTCAGAGATTCTGTCAAGGGTACCAAGATAGTTCTCATACTTTTGTATCTCAGTAGGCTCAACACCTACATTAAGTGCTTCATCTACCCTCTTCTGTCTCTCATCAAACTGACTCTTAATCTGAGCTGAAACAAGCTCAGCAAAGTCCTCAGCAGTCTTAACCTTCGAAAGCTCTGTATTATCAAGGTTTTGGAAGATACCGTCTTCTACCAGAGCAGTGGCAATGGAAGAGTAGAAGTCGGGAGAAGTATTGCCCTTAGTAGAGTCAGTACCTTCCTTACCTGTTTTATCTTCACTACCTACGCTCTCTGGTCCTCCAAATAATTCATCTGGATTAACCTCAGTAGTATCTGTTTCTTCGGGTTTATTTTCTTCAGGAGACCCACCTCCATCCTTAGGAGGCTCCTGTGTACCTTCATCTGGGAATAGACCATCAATCTGGTCCTCAGATAGTATGTTATCAAGTGATAGTTCTTCCATATTACTTCTTTGTTAAACTTCGATGCAAAGGTACAAAGAATACGGAAATTAGCAAAGTAGTTTAATACTTTACTTATACTTGCTATATAGCATTGCTTATAAACAAGAATAGGGAAGACACTACTGTATCTTCCCTATTGAGGTAGTTAAAGTTCTGCTATAGAATATAAGGCTTCTTCAAGAATGAGTTGAGCTAAGTCACCACTCATATGTGCAGCTTTCTCAGAGTATGGATTAATATCCAGAGCTTCACAGATATGCATCTCTAAGTGGTTCTTCTCATGCTCAAATGTATTGATGAATTCACCTATACTTGATGCCTTGTGGATAACTACAATGGAGCATTGTCTCTCATAGTTAGAGTATGTAAAGCCAGTATCTTCACTAGCCTTTTTCAAGGTTTTTCTCCATAGTGTTTTACGATGAATTAAGTTAGAATTCAGTTATTTGTGTAAGCTTACAGGTGCAAAATTACACACAATTTATGGAGAAACACAACAATGCTAAGGGCACAAAAAAAACACCCATAAGGTATTGTCCCTATGGGTGTTACATATTTCTAAATTAGCATTGAGTTGCTAAATGTTTTCTTATTATTTTATCTACCTGTTCAAATAGCCATCCCATCAAGTAGGCATCAGGTTCATCATTATCTTCTTGAGGTTTGTATCCTTTGGCTTTCCACACTAGGTTCTTTACATGCTCAAGCTCATGGACTACACTTGGGTAGTCATTACAAGGTATTATAAGTTTACACTTGCTGCATCCTCTATGTTCCAAAGTACAGGCGAGAAAACCGTCTTCCATATATTCAGAGTACTTTTCTCTAGCCTCTTTGACATCACTAAAGACACATACTTCTACTTTGAAATCATATATAGGTATCTGTATATTCTTCTCTGTTAACATCTACTCTTCTTCTTAAATTCATCCAAGTCCTTCTGAGTCCAGAATAACTCCTTAAACCCTGCTTCCTTCTTTCCTCTAGGCAGATTGCCTTCCCTTACATAGTTATCAAAGGTAGCTCTACTTACATTAAGGTACTGACAAGCTTGATACTTGCTCATCTTTATTGTCTTGTCAGTATAAGACTGAAGGACTTTAGCTAACTCCATTGCCTCATTCTCTGTGATATTACTGTTGCCAGCATCTATATCATCTACTATCTTTGCTAATAGACTTCTTATTACTCTTAACATGATTTATCAACAATACTATTACTAATATACCAATCAGTGATGTGTGTAACTCTAACATTACATGGTCCTCTAGTGGTATGGTAAAGTAATAATCATATATGTTGATACTATCATCCACTAGTATAGAGTACAAAAGCAACCTATGATAGTTGCAAAAACTTAAATACATAGGTTGCTATATACATGAATAGCCAGGTTAGTAATGACATTCCTGATATGTTACTTAAGACTGGCACGTCTATATCAAACCAACATAATGCAGTATTGGCTATATATGATAATGTAACTAGTATTGGAATGTACTTCAAGGCTATTAGGAATACTTTATAGAGGAGTTTACTTCTTAATCTTTCCTCCACAACCATATCTCTTACCTGCCTTTACTCCAGCCTTCGGGCTCATTGGCTTTGGTCTCTTAACACTCTTCCTTGCCATAATTTATTCCTTTTTATTGTTAATGAAATCCTCTAAAGGTACTACCACAGAAGTCTTCAGCTCACCAGTAGCTGTCCTCTCCCTTAGTATGGTGTAACCTTCTTCTTCAGTTACTAAAAATCTCATCAGTCTCTAATAGATTGGGGTCACCCTCTACTAGAGTTTTTCTGTTTCATCGAGCCTACTCTTATTTTTCCCATTTTCTGATTTACTTATTATTTGATGCTCTCTCAGTCTTCTTGCACAGGTTAAGTCCATACAGATATTCATAGTAAGGTTAAGTACCTGCTTTCTAAGTTCTTGCAGCTCCATCTCTAATGCTTTATTCCTTTCAGCCATTTCTTCAAGTCTGGCTCTGTTGTCATCAGAGAGCTTCTCGTAGAACTCAAGGGAATTTTCCATGTTCTCAATGAGATTATGGTCAACCTCACTGTAGTACTTCTTCCTAGCAAAGAACCATGATACCCAGCCAGAAGTAATAGTTGTGAGAAGACCAATTCCTCCTACAATCAGTTCATTTATCTCCATTATTTAAGTTTCACTTTATAAATTATATAACCAGTTAATATCAGGGACATTATGCCTCCTATCCACATAAGGGTCTTTTGGTACCACTTAATGTGGTTGACTTCTACTTCTTTCACTATTTCTACCTTAATTATCTTGGGTATTGAGTCTACCCTCACTATGGTATCTGTCTTGTTCAGATACTTGTATTTAGTGTGTTCCTTATATATGAACACTGTATCTCCTTTCCTCCATCTATCTATGCTGTCCCTTACATATACACTATCTATCTTAGTGTCATGTATGTACTCAGTCTTTACAGTTTCCACAGGCACTTCTATTATCTGTTTCTGTGCAGCACAAGAGGCAAGCAGGATAAGGATAGGTATTATGAATAATAACTTTCTCATATCTAGATTTTGGTTACAAAGGTATAAAGAAAAATCTGCCTACACAAGTGTATAAGCAGATTTATTAGTTCTTTACTATTAAGTTTATTACTCAAAATCTTTCTTTATATTATCTTTAATCACTGACACTATGTGCAGATAGTTAAGATAATCATCAGCTGCCTTCTCTGCTTCAGTGTCTGACAGTAGACTCAGTGCAGCTCTGTTGTAGCTGTTGATTAGGTCAAACTCCTGGTTTTGAGTTAAGTACTCTCTGATGACTAGTTCTACACATCTCTTGTAGGTAGGTTTACCTGTCATCTTAATTTGAATGTAGCTGTATCTGGTCTCTGTCCTCTCAGTGTCATCTTCTCCCATAGGAGCTATTGTAACTTGCTTGGACTCTATACCATAGTTGTAGTACCAGTTTCCATTTCCAAGGTCCTCAAATACCTTGGGTGCCACATTAGATTCTATTCTTCTTGGTTCCAGCATATGAAATTAATTTGAAGTTTAATGGGAATTTACAGTCCTTGAGAGTCATATACAGTTTCCTACTATTGCTCTTTACTGAGAAGGACTTACCCTTTATTGAGAGCCTTCGGTAGGGGGGGGAGGGCAGAATAGTTGCTCCCTCTCCTACCTACCAACACTCTTTTTTAGTTATACTACGTTATTTTTTGCCAAGAGGCAAGGTCACCATGCTCCTCTCCCTCAATAAGGAGTAATTAAAAAAAACAAAACACAATATGTCCGGAACCTGACATTAGCATTAGAATTACCTACACCATTGTTAGAATTGAAGTTACCTAAGCTAGCATTACTACCATTATTAGCGTTGCTACTAAGGAGTTTTTTATTTCAAAAACCTAACACAGCATACTGAATGTCAGGATGACATGGCAACCTGAATTTATATGTTGTTAAAAACAGCTTCTATTTAATCCACAGTATGTCAGCTGTTTATGTGAGTTGGGATTAGACCTTATGCATCAACAGCACAAGAAGTCCGGAACCCGGCATTAGAAGCAGAATCACCCCCACCATAGTAAGAATGGAAGCCACCCAAGCCAGCATTACTACCATTAAAAGGGAAGCCACCAAGGAGTAGTGTTCTTAATTTAGTGTTCTTACTTCCAGTCCAGTGATAGTCACATTTATACTGTGTAGTATTACCACCCATAAGCCTAGGAATAATCTCAGCAGTAGTACCAAGGTCCCATTCCTTAATGTATCCATCTGCGTGAACTTCTAGTCCAGAAAGAACCATGTTAGCTATGTCAGACACTGCATCTCCATACTTTGATGGGTCGTCAGTAGTATATACATAGTTCATGTTGTTAGGGTGATTATCTGCATCAGCATCTATAATGATACCATCAACATTATGCCATATATCTCCAAATGGGTTCTCAAGACCTCTCCACCTTGTAGCATATACACTACCAACAGGTGCAGGACCACCTGGTTCAATCAGCTTAATTCCAGTTCCATTACCAAACTCATTGGTATAACCATTAGGACTTATAGGGTAGTAACCATTATACTCACTCCAATTAGATACATTAGTAAGCCCATTTCCAAGACCTCCCTGATGGAATCCCTCAACAGTCAGTTCAGCATTGTATGGTGCTTGTGAATTGAAGTTAGCATACTCAATCACATAAAGCCAATACATGATGTTCTTGTACTGTCTATAAGACATGATTTCCTTCCCTGCATTTCTGGCATAGGTTCTGAAGGTAGCTCTTGAAATGTTTGTTCTGCACTTACCAAGCTGTCTCTTGAAAATGTCTTCATCAGCATCATTAGCAGCATTATTGTTACCTCCTCTACAGTATGCTTCAGAGTTAGCTACAGAAACAGCAGTGTTAGCTGGTAATGTACTTAAGTATCCCATATCTTCTGGGACAGTGTTGAGGACTGTATCTCTGTAAGCACCTAAGAACACTGGGGGCTGATACTCCCATGACTCATCTATCTTTATAGTAGATATTCTTACTTCTCTCCTGTCAAGTTCATCCCAAGACTTTATATAGAACCCTGGCACATATACCATAACTTCCCCAAGGTATCCATTAAGCATAACCCTCTTTTCAGCACTCAAAGTAAATGTTACTTTCTTTACTCCAGTATTTTTCAGATCCCATAAATCAGATAGTCCACCAGACCCGACATAAACACCTGATAGTGACCAAGGAGTACCTGATGGTATTGGGGATTCTAATTGCCCTGTTAAGACTATGTCACCATTCACAAACCTTATTTGTGGGGACGATACTAGACCATCACAAATTTTTACCTCACTTCCATGAGTTGCAGAGTTAGTGAAATTCTCACCTTCTTCTGAATGAATCACTAGTTTTATGTCTCCATAAAACTCTGCAGAGGATGCTTCTGAACTAGAGGTCATTTCCACTTCAATACTTCCATCATTACTCCAGTCATTTGGATTCAACCAGCAGACTACTTTCTTCTCTGTTGGGTTATATATGCAACCTCTCATGCCAGATTGTATAGGAAGTGACTTGTGCAGTGCTGGGTTACCAACTCTAGTAAGAGCAGGGTCTGACACATTCGGATTCCACTTTACTCCATAAGATAACATATCAAGCACATCAAGGTCAGTCCATACTCCCTTGCCATTACTTGCCATAAGTATCTGACCATCCTTACCATTTGATGGTATAGTCTGGTAAGTCTTACCTTTGGCATGTATTCCTTCATTCCCTTGCTCTTCAAGGAAAGCCACCTCTGCATTCAGTGTTCCTTCAGCAACAGCAGCATTAAGACCTGCTTCTGTTTTAGCATTAACAAATAGTTTCTTTGCCATATTCTTTATTCTATAGTTTCCCCCCAAGGATTGTCTAGTATGCCCTTATACTCATCAGTGAAGTCATTAGATGATAATCCCTTTCCAGCAACCTTATCTACCTTGGTATTTACAAGAGCATCCATTGCTTCAAGTTCATCCTTAGTAACATAGTTGCTTAAGTCAGTGTCACCAACTTCTTCCCATGAGGTACCATTCCAATACACATACTTGTTTATTGTAGTGTTGTATATAAGGTCACCTACATTCTTTGAAGTAAGTTCATTTATTTCCTCTGTAGATAGCTTTCTGTTAGACATTGAGTTATCAAGCTTTGACTTATCCTCGTTTGTGAAGTCATTGGTTGACAGCCCTTTTCCTATAATCTTATCTACTTTAGTGTCAAGCACATTCTGAACAGCATCAGATACGGGCTTATCTTTGTCAGCAGTATTCTCTACATTGCCAAGACCAAGTTGCTCCTTAGTAACATTGTGAGGATTGGTCTTGTCAGCTATATGGGTATCAAGAGATGTATCAAGCACATCAAGTGCAGCCTGTGTAGCCTTTGAAATAGGCTTGTCAAGGTCAGCAGTATTATCCACATTAGACAGACCTACCTGAGCCTTAGTTACCTCATGAGGATTAGCCTTGTTGCCCTTATGGCTTGTAAGGTCATCCTGTACAACCTTGATAGCAGCAGCCTGAGCAGTTGATACAGGCTTATCAGCATCAGAGGTGTTATTAACCTTGTCAAGTCCAAGCTGTGTCTTGGTTACATTGTGAGGGTTATTAGTATCAGCTTTGTGTGCTGCAATGTCATCAGCATTCTTCTTACCCTTGTTACCTGGGTATGCTGTAGTTGTAGTCTCTCCGAGACCAAGTGACTTTGAGACTTCAATATAGGTAGAACCTGACCACCTATAAGTAAGGTTATCATCGAGAGCTACATATATCTTACCAGTCTCACCAGTAACAGGGAATGCAGCCTTTGTAGCATACTCAAGTACATCATCCACATAAGATGGTAGATAAGCTGAAGGAACCTTAGAGTCTCCATCAAGAGGAGCTATACCATCAGGAGCACCAACAAGTGCTTTGAAGTCATCCATCTCACTGTTAATGTCCCTCTTGAATTGCTCAAGAGCAGCAAGGGTCTCACCAAATCTATCCTCAAGTTCTCTTACAAGAAGCTTGGCATCCTCAAGAAGAGCTTTAACCTCAGATACCTCATTCTCTACATCATCAAACTTTTCATCAAGGTCAATAAACTCCTGCTGGAGAGTACTGATTGAGATATTGATAGAAGAGATGCTGCTGTCAATTGCAGTGAACTTAGTCTCAGCATAAGACTTGAAGTTATCATAATTAGTCTTAAGCAGATTATACTCCCTTATATGAGCAGCAAGTGCTGTATTAAGAGCTGAAATTGCAGTATCATGATTATCAAGTCTTATATCAATAGTTTCAATCTGACTATTGATAGCATTGATAGCATTGTGCAGATTCTCTGAATCATTGTGTATTTCATCCTCAAGAGCAGTAATCCTGTCAGACAGAGTCTTGTTCACTGCACTGATTTGTGATTCAAGTGCAGTCTTCATTGCCTCAAGGAAGTCCTTAAGGTTGTCCTCATCAGTGAAGCCATCAAGGAAGTTCACAAGGTCAGCAATGTTATTTACAATGCCATCCTTCACACTTGGTCCTTCAATACCAAGTATGTCCCTAATCTTGGCATCATGCTCAAGGACAAGCTGCTCAAGTCTCTCATATCTTTCCCTACAGATTCCAAAGAAGGAGTTCTGGGTATAGATTTGACCTGTCTCTTCTAGGAAACATATAGAGTCAGGATTGATTAGCCCTTGCTTTCTATGGACTTCAAATGACTCAGTTGTAGCATAGAAATGAAACCAATTCTCTATGTAGTTCATATCTTATGTATTATAAGTTAAAATTCAATTTTTCTGGGTATCCCTTTGTTATATCAAAGGCTTTTACATCAGCTTTTAGTGTGAGTCCATTCACTTCTGCTATGTTATTCTGTGTATTGTTGTAACATGCTATAGCATATAACTCAATGTCAACAAGCATTTGCTTAGCATCATCTACACTCATTGTGTAAGGTATGTTGTTAACCCATAGAACTGTTGTTTCCTTTCCAAACTCTTTCTCTATAGAGATAGAGTTATTAAGTGAAGTTCTGGTGTCCTTACTGAACCATACAGGAATTCCATTAACATAGAATGTGTTGACTTCCTCTGATGAGTCGTATGTATTGATTCTCTCAATGAGATTGCTTTTATCAGACACTGAAGCTTCTGTATCTTCCTGCATGAAGAAAGCCTCTCTTGGTGTTGACTCGGGATGCTCATTAACATAGGACTCTTGCTCTTCATTAAGCAGAATGTACTTACCTTCAAGGTAGTCTTCCCATGTTTCTCCGAGGTTTGCAACTATATCAGGGGCACAATTGTAGTCCCCTGATATAGTTACATAACTTCCATTGTGTATGAATATGTGAAATTCACTCATATCTTTAAGCTTTATACCAAGCCAGTATCTCACTCAGTACTGACTTAACTACTTCTTTATTCAGATATGGGACCCAATTCTTACTATCACCCCATGCCTTATTACTGAAATCAGTGCTATTGTACCACTCAGTAATGGTGTTTCCCTGACATGAAACGTAAGTAATCCATAGTCCCTGTCTTCTTAATCTAGCTGGCACCTGCTGCCTTGTAAGAGTCTTACTATTATCCTTGAAAGGAAGATAGATATGGTTAAACTCTTCAAGTATTCTATCAAGTGTCTTACCTGTACTCAGGTCCTTTATTGCTGATAGGGTTGTAATAGGATACATATCCTTGTATGCACCAGTAGTACAATCCTTTTGAATTAGTTGCTCTGCCATATTTAGTTAACTTTAGTTGCGTATCCAATTACTATGATTGATAGTCCAAGACACTTACCATCTTTATGTAAGCAATCTGCATGGACTGTATCATTGTTCTTAACACCTGTTCTCCAAGCATGAAGATAAACAGTGCTAGTAGCATTTGTTGCACACTGTATCCATCCACCATTAGACCTTAATCTGTTACCTCCTGAATGGGAATAACCCAAGCCATCCATGTCTCTGCTATTTGCACAGGCAGATGCTACTGCTATACCCCATCCACTCTTGCTACTAAGAGTTACTTTAAGGAGGCTGTCATTTGTTGAGAAAGACACCGAACCTACACCATCATGTTTCTGAGAATACAACTCTCTCCATGCAGTTGTGTTCTTGTTCCTTACTATTTCGGCACTATATAGGATAGTAGGATGTCCATACCCACCATTCATATAAGGCCTCAGGTCTAAGATGGTCTGAGTGCTGTCAAGAGCATCATGAAGGGTATCTCCACTATTTTGCCTAAACAGAACAGAACCTACCTTTACTGTTTTGTCCTCCTTAGCATTATATGTATGCTTTACATTCCCTTTCTGGTCTTGTAGAGTAAGTGTTTTAGTATCAAGGTCAGCTAATGTAACAGGTGCTGGAATAGTAATTTCCTTCTGTACAGAACCATCATAAGTTTCATTAACTGCCCCCTTGAAGATAAGGGGCTGATTAGAGCCTCCTGTTCCACCCCCTCCTCCAAATGGTATATTAACAGAGACCTCTTCAGAACCATCATACTCTGCTAACACTGCTCCAGTAAACTTAAGTTTCTTAGCTACCCTATCAGCAGTGCCTCCTCCTGCTTCAGGATAGTCAGGTAGACTAATATTACCATTACTGTCAGGTACATACTTCTGTCCATTTACTGTAACTGAAGCTACACCTACTACATTGTTCTCAATGAACTGCTGTATATGGTTCTCAATAGTCTGGTCAAGGTTTTCTACAATGTTCTGAATGTCAGCAATGTTGTTGGTGATGTTACTTATGTCATTTGTAACATTAGTAATGTTCTGCTCAATACTATTAATATCACCTTCAATATTGTCTATGTCATTGTGGATACTGTTAATCTCATTGTTGATACTTACAATATCCCCCTCTACCTTAGTAATCCTTGTCTCGTGGTTCTCAAGGATGACATCATGCTCATCAAGTCTCCTCTCAGCATCATCCACCCTAAGCTCAAGAGCATAACATCTTGCCTTGAAGTACTTGTAACAAGCTGCCATTTCAGCATTATGCTTATCTATGAGGTCACTAATTATAGACTTGAGTTCCCTATAGTCTGTGATGTCAAGAATCAGAATCCACTCCTCTCCATTCCACCACCTGAGCTCTTGTCTAGTCTCAGTAACATAGGCAGCTGTGTTCTCTGTATAGAAGGTTTCTCTATCCTGCTTGGCATCCTCCTGAGTAGTTGCTGAACTTGGTTTAGTAGATGGTACAAAGTATCCACCTTCCTTAGCCTTGTAGCTGTCATTAGAGAAGGTCATTATCTGACCTGTATTGAACTTACCAAAGAGCTTAGCTGTGCCCATGTCTGCAAACTCAAAAGCTCCTAGGATAGCAGTCTCCTGTAAGTACATTGTACCATTATTTATGCTGCCACCTTGAAACCAGAGAGTACATCCCTTAGGGATTGAGATAACTTTACCATCAAGGTCAAAGTCATACTGCACAATGTACACAGTGTTCTCCTGGTTTATCATGTCCTGTGTAAGGATGTTGTTCAGATGGTCTTCATCATCAATAGAACAAGCAGCAGTGCCTACCAGATTCTTCCTTAGAATAATCATTCCCATTCCTGAGAATTCCTCTGGATTATACTCCCTGTTCTTGAACTTCAGGAATGTTCTATTTCCATCCCTTACACCAGTTATATCTTCTTCATCAGAGTATAGGACAAACTCCTCTATAGCCTGCTGGATTATGTTATTCCAATAGTTAAGGCTGTCCCACTGATTCAGTGAATCACCCTTGAACTGGTAAATCAGCCAGTTACCATACTCATTATGGTAGGTGATAGTAAGACCAAGTTTTCTTTGCTTGACTGGTACTAGAGACACAGCCTCCTTTAATGTAAGGTAAGGTCTCTTAGAGTTCACAGTCACATTGTAGAAGTCAGGCAGTTTCATGTCAGCTACCTGCTTTACAAAGTTATTGAGTCCTATAGTCTTATTCTCATTGTTCTGTAAGATAGGAACCATCTCTGTTCCATCCAGAGGGTCAGCTGAAGGAAACTCTGTATCCTTTACTGTCCTTTGGTATAGCCAGGCCTCTATCTTTCTATAATCTTCTTGTGTAAAATGCATATATTATAGTTTTATCAGTTTGGGCATCCACATGAAGTCTTTTTCTCCGGAGCTATCATGGCAGAAGTAATCTCATATAGATTCCCTTCTGTATCCCCTGTAGGATTAGGTCCAATACTTGTCAGAGGAATATTATCTTCTATCTCAGGTTCAATAGGCTTCTCAGGTTTAACTGAGGGTCTATCTGGAGGTGGAGGTGCTGGGTGACAAGGAACAAACCTTGTCCACCCATTAGCTCCATAATATAAAAGTTCATAACCTTCTCTGTCAAGGTATGGTCTAAGCCACAAGAGATTATCCCTGTACTCAGGTTCCTTATAACTAAGGAAAATCTCTACTTTGCCCTCTACCATAATTAAGCTGTTTCAAGAGCAGAAACTCTTCCACTCAGTGAGTTAATTGCATTAGTATTGCTAGTTATCTTAGAAGAGTTAGCACTTACATTGCTTTCAAGTGTAGCAACCTTACCCTCAAGTGTTACCACTCTTGCAGTGAGTGCATCTATCTGTCTCTGCAGGTCATCTACATGCTTCTTCAAACCAGTTTCATTGACAATATTAGTATTATTAGCTAGTGCTCTACTACCATCATAAATACTGTAAGTAGTATCTATTCTAACCATACCATTCTCAGGGAACTTGGTTTGCTCTGTCATTACAGGAACTCCTCCTACTCCACCAGTGAGTGTCTTATTTACATACTCATATCTAGTGTCAAGGTCAAGCAGAGGCTGCCATCCAAGAGGACCGAACCACCATATATCATAGCCAAAAGGCTCCTTGCTGCTTGGGTCATCATTGCTTATGGAGTTCTTCTTTTTCTTGAGCCAGAGAGTGCCATCAGGCACTGGCTCTGTCTCAGACATTACTATTGATTCAAATCTTCTCATTATTTAGTACTGTTTGTAGGTTTCTTATTCAGAGCCTTCCTTTTAAGTTCAGCATCTGTTTTTGCCTTCTCTCTATCAAGAGAGAGCCTCTCCCTGTCCAGTTTTATCTTCTCATCAAACTGTCTCATTGACTCCTTGAGCTTAGCCTTAGCTTCTTCTGAGAACTCAGGCTCCACTATACCATCATCCTGCTGTTGATTAGCACCAGCTGATATTGTAGCAACAAGCACTTTGGTCTCATTGTCTCTCTGATTGAGCACATCCTTAAGCTGCATCTCTGCCTCTTTTGCTTGAGCTTCTGCCTGCATTTGCTGTTGCTGCAACTGCATCTGTTGCTGTTGAGCCTCCTGCTGTCTCTGTATAAGCTCTTGCTCATTCTTCTCAACCATTCTCTGTTTCTCTGCAAGAGAAGAGCTATTATATAGCTTCATGATAGTAGAGAAGTTCAGGGTCTGGTTCTGCAAAGCTGCCTGAGCAAGCATATCCATCTTCTGTTGAAGCTCTTGAATAGCATTACTGTTGTCAACTACAAGACCATAGTCACACTCAGCAAACTCATCTCCATCAATGTCCATAACCCTCATTGAGTTATCAGACAGTATATACTGGAACTTCTTGTTCCTTCCTTTTAGTGCAACCTTTGCAGTCTCAAGGAAGCATTCAAGAGCTCTCTTCTTAACATCATCATGTTGTATAAACAGCCACTCTGTAATGTATGAGGACTGAAGTGTGGCTCTTTCAACTCCACCAACAGTCTCTCTGTTGCTAATCTGACCCTCTCTTTGCTTAGAGATGCCAGCCACATCAGCCATTTCAAGCTTGATGAACTCAAGAAGGTTAATATTCTGCTGAATTATGTTTCCAAGCTCAGCATCAATAACTCCTGAAGAGGCATTATTAAGGGCACCAGCAAGTTTACCTGTTGCTGCACCAATGCTACCTTCCTTAAAGCTGTCTACTACAGCTATATTGTTGACTTTGGCAAAGTACATCCACTTGTCCATGTCCCAATCCTTAGGGACCTTAGCTAAGTCAAGCTGTATAATCTTGCCCCAGTTCTTAGACATCAGTTTGTTCAGCCTGTCATGAACTGTATCATACAGATAGTTGTAAGGCTTCATCATATCAACCAATGAGAAAGGCTTACTCTCATTAAGGTTATAAATAGAACCAACAATACCAAAGTGGCATCTTGATGGGTTTGACAGCCTGTTGTACTGTACAACCCTGGGCCTCATATTTACATATATATCCTTACCTATCTTAGTACCTTCCCAAGCCTCATTGACCCAGAGTATTTCCTCTTCCTCACCAAGTTCCTTGTTAATCACATAGGTCTCAGGATAGAAGTTGAACTCTTCCTCACCTGTAACAGGGTTGTAAGACTTTACCTTCTTAATCTTCCTCCTTGATTTCCAGAAGACCCTCAGTACTCTTATATTTCCTGCAAGGTCATAAGGCATAAGAGAGCTATCACCCTCAATGTTATTATTAAAGAAGTAGCCACTTACAATACCATCTCCAAGGACACTGTCAGGAACAAACCCAAGTCTGTCATCTATATTGTCCATAGAGTTGGAGTCACTCTCACCAAGAGTGTTAGGCATCTTTTCTATGTACTCCATGTCCTTCTTGGACAATACATCATAGTAAGTGTCTATAATCTTACCAGGACTCCAATAGTCCTCAATGACTACTACATCAGCATCTTCTATCCTGTCAGATGAACCTGACCTGAAGATTCTAACCTTATTAGGATTCAGTCTCTCTATAACAGGCTCACCTCCTACTATATCACACATGTAGATTTCCTCTGCTACAGCCATAGCATCCATGAAACCTCTGTTGAACATGAGAGGCATATTATACTCCTTCCAATAATGGTTAAGGAGAGCATTAGCTCTAACCTCTTTCATGTCCTGCCATTCATATGTGTAATACTCACTTAACTTATCAAGTTCAGCATTGAACTCCTCCTCAGACTGTGATGTCTCAGTAAGGAGTTGCTGCACTCTCTGTAGCAGTTCATTCTTCTTATTCTCCTCAATCTCAGAGATTGCATTAGGATTAGTAATAACTACCCTATAGTCAAAGACTCTCTTTGATTCCTCACCTCTCAAGACATTTAGTTTTGGGTTCATTATGGGGTAATGTTGAATCTTCTCAGGTATAAAACCTGCATCTACATTATCAGGGTTTATTACCAGCATGAGGTCATTCATATGAAGTTTACCATTGAGTAAATCATAGTTAATCTTCTTATGAATGACACTCTTCCTAACTAAAGAGTAGTTGAAGAAAGTCTTTGAATCTGCCCAGTCACAATGCTTTTTTCTCCAGGCTTTGTTCTTCCTGGAGAAAGGTAATTGTTGTGGGGGAAATTGTACGAATTCACTCATATCTATTCTTCAACTTAAATCAGTGCAAAGGTAGTTAAAATATCTGGTCTGTACAAGCATCTTAGTGATTTCTTTATTATAGGAACCCTTTTGTGCTAAATTTACTGACTTCTTCTAGTCCTGTAGTTTCTATTGAAGAAGGGGTCATTTCCAAGGTAGTTCTTTGACGCTTTCTCCTGCTTCTCTCTTGAGATGTTACCCTGATAAGTAATCATCTTATCCTCCCTGAGAAGCATAAGCATACCCATTGATGATATTCTATCGAAGTTACCCTCACTATTATAGTTTATGAGCTCCTTGATTAAGGCTCTACTTCTAAGTGTAAACAGTGCTGGAATAGTAACTTCTGCAGGTTCTCCATCAACCTCCTGTATTACTACTGTAGGTCTGAGCAACCATGCTCTCAGAAGATTTCTACCATAAGAGTTTATTGCAAGAGTTGCATTAGTACCCTTTGCTTTATTACCATACCCAATCTCCTTAATCATCTGTTTATCCCTCAGGAACTCCAGCTGGTCTGTAAGGAGATATGTACAATTGTTCTTTGAGAAGTATGAGAATAGACCTTTCTTGTTATTCTCATAGTTCATCCTACCATTATAATATAGGCACAGTCTCTTGCAGACTTCATAGAAGTCATCAGCAAACAGGGGTCTACCAGTGTACTCAGCTACTATTTTATCTGTCCACAAGTCAAGTACAAACACAGAACCAAGGGACATAGTATTTGAAGTATCATCATCATAAGGGTCACATCCAAGGATATACCTTCCATTGAAGGGTCTACCTGTAGCTCTATCAATTTCAGGAAGCTGAAACATCTCAAGACCTCCTTCTATCTTGTTGTCCTTATGTGGGAACTCCCTTATAGGTTGGGCAGAAGTTGGTTTGAACTCTATCTGACCAGATTTATTAACTACCAGTTCTCCTGTATATACATCATCAAACTCTCTAGGGTTACTGTCAAGTTGCTGCAGCCTCTCAGTAAGGTCAGTAACAGGGAACATGTTTACTCCTGTCTTGACAATAGCTTCTGCTGGAGTAATAGGTACCTCAGCAATAACCTTGATGATTGTGTTGGGGTCAGAAGAGTTGTATTTCTTAGTGTATCTGTTCATCAGAATCTCAATGAGAGCCTTGATTACATCAGATACTCCATCCTCATTGTAACAACCCTTTCTATTTACATACCCTGGAAAGAAGAATACAAAGTTAGGTCTACCCTGATTGTTCTTATCAAACACATTGGGTAGAGCATACATCCTGTAACCTTTAGGGTTGTACATAATCTCCTGTGCACCTGCGAAGTCTGATTCATTATCACCAGCAGTACCAAGCATATATATCTGACCAAACACAATGTCACCTTCCTCCACAGAAGGAGTGAGCACATTATACATATCAGTCAGTCTGGGGAATGTACCAAACTCCTCAATAAGAATATGGGCAGCTCTCTTACCTCTAAGCTTAGACTCATCATCCTTAGATGATACTCCAAGTATATTGTTGAGAGTTCCTCTTTCAACATCAAGTTCAACATCCTTGTAACCCATTATCCAAGTCATTTCCTGCATAGATGACTTAAGTCTCTTCCTTGGAAATTGAGTATGCTCTGCACAGAAGTTAGCCATAGAGGAGAACTTATTCAAGACACCATCTTTTGTAAGATACTCCTTTTGGTATGCAGTAACAACTGACATCACTCTGTGATGTGCTACCTCATTCACTCCAAGTATGAAGTCATGACTCAGTATAGAAGCAAGAGAGAAAGATTTTCCTTTTCCCCTGGAAGCTAGTTCAGCACAGTGCTGACCTCCCTCAAAGTTATTATATAGTCCACCATTGGCAGCCTGTTCCATATAATGGAATCTCCAGTATATTCCTTCCCAGAACTCTGGGAAGTCTTCTATTCTGTTTGCTCTCTTGGTGCCCTTGATAATCTTAGACAGCATGATAGGAGAGTAATTGAGGAACCAATACATATATCCTGTAACCCACTCTCCATCACTCTCTCTTACATACCCTTCCCAACACCTTCTCTTCTCTTCTCTAATCCATTTACCAAATTCACTGTTTGGGTTAGCATTAGGTCTGAGGTTAGTAAAGCATCCATACTTCTGATAATGAATAGCTGTTGGTCTGAAGTAGTCTATGTTCTCAACTATGTGTGGATTAGCTAAGTCAACTATAATCCTTCCTTTGTCATCTCTAGGTCTGTCCTTAGCATACTGTCTATCTGGAGATACTAGTCTCCTCACGAACTCCACATTATTTATTATATCCAGTAACTGATTTCTCACCTCTTCTGGTAGAGACTCAAGGAGTTCATCAGTTAAAGGTGTCTGATACTTATTAAACTTCATCTTTCTTCATAGCTTTATATTCATCACCACACAGCCACTTGATGAACCACTCTAAGTAGGCTTTATCACACTCCCTCCATACTTTAATTATATCATCTGCTGGAGTATTCTTAGTCTCCTCAAAGGTGAACAGGAGTTCCTTGTTCTTACCATTCACCTTATACAGGTTATAGCAGAACTTCTTGTACACCTTGAATGTGGGGTGTACTTTCATACTTCTATGTAATACCAGTGTACCTTCCTTCAGAAGGGAGCTGGCAGCATCTACAATGTCATACAGTTCCATTATATATCCAATGAGTCTTCCATTATTGTTTTCTCTCCCTGTCCTCTCATCTTTCCAGAGTCTCTCATTTCAGAAGCAACAGCTTTCTCTGCCTCATCAAGTGCCTTTACAAGGTCTGGTATATTCTTAATAAGTGCTCCTGTATCCTTCAGGTCTTTTACCTCAAGCTCATCTCCATCCATACATTCCCTGAGCTTCTTCCTATACCTATCAACAAGGTATCTAGTGTCCTCAAGAAGGAGAGCAGCAGAGGATTTCATGCTGCCATAAAAATCCATAGCCTCCTGCACAAGTTTGTCAGGTTTCCAGTTATCTGGTAACCCCTCACCCTCTATAATAGCTCTGGACCTTTCACCTTTATCTACAAGGTACTGATAGTCACTTCTTGAGTCAACCATAAAATATATGTATCCTAACTCCATGAGTGCTCTATCCTTACTTGCAGTTCTATCTCTATTCCATATTTGCCTGAACACCCTCAGAGCAAATGCTTCCTCAGAGATTACTACTTTATAACCTTCGTACTTAAACAGTTTCATATCTTAATAAAAAAGGCCTGCTGAACTTAATCAACAGGCCCTATAGTTGTTATACTATAATCTTTGGTTTCTCAGGCTGAATGATGGTAGGACCAGTTGGCTCTTCAACATCTTCAAACTCCTCTACAATGAAGTTAATATCACTGTCCTGAAGCATCAGACACTCTTTGCCATCCAGATTGATGGTGTTGAATTTGTAGCCTAGCACAACCTTGTCTTTGATAACTCCTCTAAGTGAGTTACTATGGTCATCCCTGTGCTCAACCACAGCATATCTTGTGGGGTTGATAGCTACAATGTCACCAACTTTAATATCCCTGACCATACTGCCTACAGCAATTACAGTCTGATATTCTTTCATTGAGCCCTTTGTCCTTTTAGTGTCAATGATACCACCAGTAGTCTGGTCAGTCTCATAGACATCCATAGTTGTTATTATGGCATTAAACAGGGGCTTTACTTTAATCAGCTTTTTCATTCTTCTCCCTTATATTCTTTATGTGTTGGAACTTATCTTTCACTCCTCTATACCTACTGTAAGTACATGTTAACTTACCTAAGGATGGTATATTGAAGTTAGGTCTTAAACTAAGAAACTCAGTCTCAGTAATATCTTCTTTAAGTGGAAGCTCTTGGACTGAGTTTCTTATGTATAACCAGAAAGCTTTGTAAGCTTTATCTATTATATCAGTGGGTATTCCTGTATCCTCTGATATTCTCTGTACTATCTCAGTGTAAGTCATTCAAGTCAAATGATAGAAGTAACTGAAAGTTATTAGAATCCTTGTCTAGTCTAGGTATGAACTTAGGATTGATTCTACCATTCTCTATTACTTTACTCTTCTTGAGTTTAGTCATGATGACTTGGAAATGAGCCTGAGAAATATTGCAGTCTTCCCTAACTTTCTTCTTGGTATCATCACTCATTGTAAGCTTGTTGAGTACCTCTTGGTCACTTACAACCTTGCTGAGTGCATACCTATGTTTCACAAAGGAAGCTATGACATCCATTTCTCTGTCAGTCAGCTTATGAAATGGTCTGAGAAACTCGAACCAATACCTAAAGAAACTACCTTCTGTAGAAGCAGGGATTGTAATAACATTGTTAACCTTCCCCATTGACCCTACTTACTCTTCGTGGAACTTCAAAGTATTTGACTCATCCATCTCAGGTTCTTTAACTTCCAGAAGCTCTACAATTTCTGCTGCACTATCCTTTACAAACTTCTCAGGGAAGTGAGATGCTCTGTCAAGTACACTAAACAGATAGTTTAGTCTCATAGTGGTCAGGTCAATAGCACCAAGCCTAGCTTCTGACTGCATAAGCCTCTGCCTAAGCTGAAGAGCAATCTGTTCAAGCTGCTCATAACTAGGTTTGCTATCAGGTTTGCTGTTCTCTGTTGTTGTCTTATTCTCTTCCATATTCTAAATGTTTGTCTAAATAATCAAATCCATATCTCTCTTTATAGAGTCTTCTCCATTCCTCTATGTGTGCCTGTCCTATGTCAGTTGAGCCACATTCATCACAGAAATCAAGGTCAGAACCAACTACAACTGTCTTTACCTTGAGTGATAGACAACTCTTGCAATAGAAGACAGGTTCATCATTATACTGCTCTTTGCAAGTATTGTCCATAAATCTGTTTCTTTAGTTCATTAAACCTCCTACCTGGAGTAGGTTTCCTGTTTGAGAAGGATCTTCTTGGGAAAGGAAGACCTGTATATAAGTCTATTCTTCCTCTTCTTATAGCCCTTCTTATTGACTTAAACTTTGATGCAATGTTATAGGATAGGTATCTTGGAAGCTCATTCTTTGTCAGGAATGCCTCAGCAAACTCATCCTTTCTCTCTTGTTGATATTTTCTCTTCTCTTCCATTGTTCTATGCATTAATTAGTTGCGGGGGAGGGAGTCGAACCCTCGACCTTCAGGTTATGAGCCTGACTAGCTACCACTGCTAACACCCCACAATATTGAGCAGGTAAAGGGAATCGAACCCTCATCTCAAGTTTGGAAGACTTAAGCACTAACCATTGTGCTATACCTGCATTTAATTGAGCTCTCTAGAGGACTCGAACCCCCAACACATGGACTACAAAACCATAGTTCTACCAATTGAACTAAGAGAGCTTGTTTTAGTTTGATGATGCAAAGTTACACAAAATATTTGATACTACCAAACATTTTCATAACTTTTTTCAAAAAAAGTTGTACCCCATGTAGGACTCGAACCTACACACCCTGAGATATGTGCTCCTAAGGCACACGTGTCTACCATTCCACCAATGGGGCATCTGTACTTCTGGTGGGACTTGAACCCACAATCCCTATGGGCAACAAGGTTTAAGCTTGTCGTGTATACCAGTTCCACCACAGAAGCATGTGTTCACCTAGAGTGAACTGTATTCTTTCTTAGCATCAAAGCTTGGGCAGGCTTTGTTAGCAAATTCTCTATGACCATGTATTGTAGCTTTAGGATACCTTTCCTGGAGTTCTCTAAGTAAACTTAGAAGGGATTTCTTCTGAGCATCAGTCCTTGTATCCTTAGGTGTCTTGCCATCTTTTGCTACACCTCCTATATAACATACTCCAATAGAGTAACTATTGTGACCTGTACAATGAGCACCTATCTTTGATTCATCTCTACCTTTATTAATAGAACCATCTCTATATATTATATAATGGTATCCTACATCAGAGAAACCTCTAGCCAGATGCCACTTCTTAATGTCCGCAACTGTAAAGTCTTTACCTTCAGGAGTAGCACTACAATGGACTATTATCTCATTTATATATCTACTCTGAGTGACTCCAAGTTTAGCCCATGTTGCAGGCCCAACTATACCATCAACAGTAAGCCCATTCTTCTTCTGGAAATCCTTGACTGCCTCTTCAGTTATAGGCCCAAAGATACCATCAGCTATAAGGTTAAGTTTACTTTGCAATGTCTTTACAGCACTGCCCTTACTCCATAATTTCAGTGTAGTCATATCAATGTAAGTTTAGTGGGACCTCAGGGAATCGAACTCCAGCCTCAAGAGCTTCAATCTTGCGTGTCAAACCATCTACACCAAGTTCCCAAGTAATAGTGGGAGCAAAAGGACTCGAACCTATGAACTCTAAAGAGAGCAGATTTACAGTCTGCTGCAATTGCCACTATGCGATACTCCCATATGTCTTCCCACAAGGACTCGAACCTTGAACCTACTGATTAAGAGTCAGTAGCTCTGCCAATTGAGCTATAGGAAGATAGAGCGGTGTTTTTATAGAGGTTGTCTCCCCGTAGCTATACCTAAGTTAAGCTACTTTACCCTAGGAAAGGATTTACACCGACTCCTCTTATAGAGTCTCCTATTGGACTCGAACCAATGATGAGGGTTTTGCAGACCCTTGCCTTACCAACTTGGCTAAGGAGACATAAAGCCTACAGGAAGTAGGCTGAGCCTTAGGAAGAAACCTAAGGGGAACAATTGACTTAGATGTTTGAGTAAAACAAGTAACCTCAGGGACTTCTAAGCCACTCTAGAGTGTACGGAAGAAGGGCCTTGAACCCCTGACCTTGAATGTATAAGATTCCTGCTCTAACCAACTGAGCTACTTCCGTATGTAAGGGTGTTGCAGGGATTCGAACCCTAATCTTCTGAGCCACAATCAGACATTCTACCTTTGAACTAGCAACACAGTGGGCACTTCAGGACTTGAACCTGAGGTCTTCTGAATATCAGTCAGATGCTTTAACCAACTAAGCTAAATGCTCTGGCAAAGGTGGTAGGAATCGAACCCACATTGCTGGTTTTGGAGACCAGAGTAATACCATTATACCACACCAATATATGCGGAACATATAGGACTCGAACCTATAACCTGCTGGTTAACAGCCAGCTGCTCTACCATTGAGCTAATGAACCATTATTATGTAGTCTCTGTAGGATTCGAACCTACGACCTTCTGGGTGTAAACCAGACATTCTGAACCTCTGAACTAAGAGACTATATGTGGACACATGTGGGATTCGAACCCCTCTTACTCCTTGCAAAGGAGTAGTGCTAGCCTTTACACTACATGGCCCATATTTAGTAGGGAAAGAGAGACTCGAACTCTCGACCTCATGCTCCCAAAGCATGCATCATAACCACTAGACCACTTCCCTATATTATATATTGAGGAGAGCATTGGAATCGAACCAAAACCACTCTTACATGACCACTTTGCTTAGCAGGCAAGCCCTACTCCTAGTAGGTTTACTCTCCATATTGAGGAAGCCTGAGGACTCGAACCCCACTCACTTTCACATGAGCATTCAGTTTTCAAGACTGCTTCTATCCCTGATAGATTAGACTTCCATAATAAGTGCGGGACATATGAGATTCGAACTCATCATCTTCTCCGTGACAGGGAGACATCTTCACCAAGCAGACCCATGCCCCAGTTTATATATAGTAGCTGTTCCTTTGGATTTTCACCTGCATGTATTGTTTTTCAAAGCTAGTTCCAGCTAGCATCTCACTGGATGTGAGAGGTGTTTCACTATGGGGAAGTGTCGTGCACTACACTATCCATTTTTCTCACCATCTACTATATATATATTGTAGTGCCAATGGGATTTGAACCCATGTGATAACCTTGAGAGGGTTACATCCTAGACCCCTAGATGATAGCACCATTTAGTAGTAGAGCTGTTGGGATTCGAACCCAAATGACCACCTTGAAAGAGTGGCAAACTAACCCTTATTTGACAGCTCCATGCACTCTACAGCTATCTTCACAGACCACTGTAGATTTAATCAATCAACAAACAAAACATCAACAAATCATCCGTGTCATTAGTGCTCCATAAAGGATTCGAACCTTTAACTCTGGGTTTAGAAGACCCATGCTCTTCCAATTGAACTAATGGAGCAGATGTTGCCACTAGAGGATTCGAACCTCTAAACTCAGTGCCAAAAACTGATGTGTTAACCATTACACTAAGTGGCAATGTTGAAATCATGGTGCAAAGGTAATAAAAAAATTTGAGGTATGCAAATTTTTACTGGATTTTTTTATTTAGAAAAATTTTTTCTGAAATTTTTTGAAGTTTTGGAGTGGTATGAGGGGGGAGTAATTACACCATCACCACCCCCATCATTTGGCTGTGGGGTCACCCCCCGGGGGTCTAATCAAACAAGACTCCTGTCTTACATTGACAAACACATTCACTCATCTAGAACCTCGCAATGTACAGGTCAATTGCATACCACTATGGCACAGGGATCTCAGACTGTAGGCATCAAGAACTCATGGTCTCTTCTTGACTTTGCAAGAAGCCACGGCAAGATGAAGG